>DMYM01000205.1:0-2338 GCA_003483645.1 Verrucomicrobiales bacterium | reverse complement strand
GGGGGAGCCGCTCCACCTACGCCGGGAGCACTCAACGCCGTCTTCTCGGTCGATACCCCGCCACAGGTGCGCCAGGTCAATCACCTGCCTCTCGCCCCCGCCAGCGGGGAAGAAGTGGTGATCACCTGCAAGGTCACTGATCCCGATGGGGTGGCCTCCGTCACGCTGGAATACCAGACCGTGCTACCGGGGCGCTACCTTCGCCTCAGCGACGCTGCCTTTGAGACAACCTGGGATACGTTGCCTATGTCACTCCTTCCCACTGGCCAGAGCACCTATCAAGCGACCCTGCCCGCCGACCTGCAGCGGCACCGTCAACTCATTCGCTACCGCATCGTGGCTGAAGATTCCTTCGGCGATTCCGTGAGGCTCCCGCTGCCCAGCGATCCCTCCGTCAACTTTGCCTACTTCGTCTACAACGGCGCTCCCTCCTGGCAGGGAGCTATCATTCCCGGCGAAACTCCCATTCTCAACTTCAGTGCAGAGGCGATGAACCGCCTTCCGATCTATCAAATCATCGCGAAGGCGGAAGATGTGAACGCGGCGCAGTACAACCGCTCTTTCAACGACAAGGTCTATCGCTTCGAAGGGGCCCTGGTCTACGATGGCGTCGTCTATGACCACATGCGCTACCGCATTCGCGGACATGGCTCGACCTACAACACCGGAAAGAACAAGTGGAAGCTGCGCTTCAATCGCGGCCGCCTCTTCCAGGGACGCGACGACTACGGGCGCCCCTACCGGGAAAAGGTGCGAACCCTGAACTGGAGCGCCCTCTCCAGCCCCTGGAATCCCGCCAATCGGGGAGCGGCGGGATTGGACGAAGCGCTCGCCTTCCGGCTCTGGCGCATGGCCGGCATACCCGCTGCCAACACCAACTACTTCCATCTTCGCATCATCGACGGCGCGCGTGAGACGAACCGGGGCAATCAGTTCGAAGGCGACAACTGGGGACTCTACCTCGCCTTGGAACAAGCGGACCGCCACTTTCTCGAGGAACGAGGGTTACCCGATGGGAACACCTTCAATATGCACTTTGGGTCGAGTAACATCGTCAATCAGGCCTACCGCCAGCCGTCCAACCGCAGCGACCTCTTCACCTTCTACGGAAACAGCTCCCGGGGATACAATCGCACTAATCCGGTGCAACCAGTGGCCTGGTGGAATCGCACGGTGGACCTGGAAAGCTACTTCTCCTATCGCGCCATTCTGGAAGCGGTCAATCACTCCGACTTGCGCGATAAGGAAAACTCCATCCTCTACCACGACCCCACCAAACGGCGGTGGACCATGATCCCGTGGGACGTCGACCTGCTCTACGAAGAGTTCGATCGCTGGGGACCAAACGCGGTGCAAAGCCCCGCCACCCTCGAGCAGTTCCGTAAGGCACTCACTCATCCAGAAATCAACATCCGCTTTCAAAACCGCGCCCGGGAGTTGCAGGACCTTCTCCTCAATAGCGACCAGGGATGGACTCTCGTCGACGAGCTGGCCAGCGTCCTGGGCAGCTCCGACGGAAATCTCGGCATGGCGGAATTGGACGCTGCCCGCTGGAATGGAGACTCCCACACAAGACGGGTCGAGGGATCGAGCCCCAATTCGAGAGCCTACTTCTTCATGAACCCCTACACCTCGACGCGCTTCCCCACCAAGAATCGCACCCTCATTTCCGGAGACTTCCCGGGCATGGTCGACTGGGTGAAGAAGTTCATCGTGCCGCGGGGCTTCGGTGGGGGCCGGCTCCGTGACATGACGCGGGATTCCAGCATTCCGGAAAGACCAACCATTTCCTACGCCGGAGAGAACGGCTTCCCCACCGATGGGCTGCGACTCAGGAGCAACGCCTTTGCCCCCGGAGATGGCGGCGCTTCATTCGCGACCATGCAATGGCGCATCGGCGAAGTCCGCCATCCGGAGGTGCCTGGCTTTGTGGAGGGCGAACCGTGGCGTTATGAGATCGAAGCAACCTGGACCTCGGGCGAACTGAATGTCTTTCAAGACGAGATTGCGGTGCCCGCCGTCGCGGTGGAAGTCGGCCGCAGCTATCGTGCCCGGGTCAGACACATGGGCGACGACGGGCGCTGGAGTCATTGGTCCGCACCCCTGGAATTCACCACCGTCAATCCCGATCTCCAGCCCTACCTGGCTGGGCTCGTGATCAGCGAGGTGATGTACAATCCCGCCGACGACAATCAGGAACTCGAGTTCATTGAGGTGCGAAACGTGGGACCGTCTGCCCTCGACCTCTCTGACGTGCGCTTCAGCAACGGCATCGAATTCTCCTTTGCGGGTTCGAGCATCACAAGCCTGGCGGCCGGCACCTACGCCCTGGTAGTGC
>DMYM01000136.1 GCA_003483645.1 Verrucomicrobiales bacterium | reverse complement strand
CTCGATTCGCCACCCGAAGCGGAGGAGCAGTGACCGTGGCACGATCCACTTGCCCCTGACATCGCAGCCGGGCGTTTCTCTCTCGCCACTGCTCACCGGCCGCTGATAGAAACGAGCATGCACAGCATGACCGGATTTGGCCGCGGAACCCATGCCACTGAACGCGTCGTGATCCGCGTGGAGGCCTCTTCGGTCAACCGCAAGCAGGGCGAGGTCCACTTTTTCATGCCCCGCGATCTCACTGAACTGGAACCCCGCCTGCGCAAGCACGTCCTGGGCCGGATCACCCGCGGACGGATCAACATCAACGTCAATCTCGAACACCCGAGCGGGGCGGGTGGCGGCATCCGGGTGAACATGGGGCAGGCCCGTGCCCTGAAGGCGGCCTTCACCAAGTTGTCCGAAGGCCTCAAACAGGAGCTCACCCCCGAGAGTACCGACTACCTCCGCGCTCCCGATATTTTTGTCTTCGAAGAAGACTACAAGGTGGAAGAGATCTGGGCCGCCCTGCAACCGGCTCTGGATGAGGCTCTCGACGGCCTGGTCGAGATGCGCGCCGAGGAGGGTGCCGACCTCCAGGTCGAACTCGAACGTATCCTTGCCGCGCTTGCGGCGCTCACCCATGAGATTGAGGAGCATGCCCCCTCAGTCGTCACCGCACATCGCGAGAACCTCCTGCGCCGCCTCCGTGATGCGGATCTGGATCTCAACCCTGACGACGAGCGGATCCTCAAGGAAATCGCGCTCTTCGCCGACCGCTGCGAGATAACGGAAGAACTCGCCCGGTTGCGCTCGCACCTCCGGAAGTTTCACAGCTATATCGAAAACTCCGGAGTAGTGGGGCGATCAATGGATTTCCTCTGCCAGGAGATCAACCGTGAGTTTAACACCATCGGATCCAAAGCCAACGATGCCTCCCTTGCCCAGCTGGTCGTAGACGGCAAGACGGAACTCGAAAAGATCCGCGAACAGGTGCAGAATATCGAATAAGCTGACCTCGGTCAGAAACTACACGCACCTCTGCCGGACAATGACAGCCGGGGGAGAAAGTGGCGCTCATCCCTCGACGAGGCGGAGCCCTGCCATAACGGCTGTCAGTTCTCCACTCCGGACAACCGGCTTTCCCATTCACGGCTTGCCATCTGCGACCGGGAAAGCGTATTCCGGACGCGCGCCTCTTCCTTTCCACGATGCAGCTTCCCTCCCCCCGGCATCTTCCTCCCCTCGATGAGTGCTTCCTGCCCGCCGCGCTCTGGAACAGAGCATACCGGAAACTGGTGGAAGCCGAGCCGGAGAGCCGCGACCTGCATCTCGCCCTTGCCCGCAAGGACGGCACAACCTTTCATCACCGCCTGCGGATCCTGCCCCATGAGGGCGGGAACGTGGAACTCAACCGAAAATACATTGAGCGCACGGTCAAATTCCTCCTCTGGATGAAGGGTGGAAGCCGCCTCTACGTGGCGGGCAACGACGCAGTGGCGGCCATTCTGTCCGGAATCTACTCGCCGGATGGCGCCCGCTCCTTCGACTGGGACATCGTGGGCCATGGGATCTTCGATGAACCCATTTCCGTTACGCCCTGCCCGCGGGAGGAGTTGCCCCCCGCCTCGGAGGAAAACATGAAGCTCGGCCGCAATCTTGACGGCTGCCGAATCGGATTTGATCTCGGTGGATCCGACCGCAAGGCCGCCGCCCTCATCGACGGGAAGGTTGTGTTCTCCGAAGAAATCCCGTGGGACCCCTACTTCCAATCCGATCCGCACTACCATCTCGAAGGAATCCGGGACAGCCTGCAACGCGCCGCGACCCACCTGCCGCGGGTGGATGCCATCGGCGGATCGGCAGCCGGAGATTACATAAACAACGAAGTCCGGGTGGCTTCCCTCTTTCGCGGGATTAAGGATCCCGCTGTTTTTGAAACGGAAGTGCGTCCGATTTTCCGCAAGCTGCAGGAGGAGTGGAAGGGAATCCCCTTCGTGGTCATCAACGACGGAGAGGTGACCGCCCTGGCCGGATCCTTGAGCATGAATGCCAACGCCGTGCTCGGCATCTCGATGGGCACCTCTCTGGCGGCCGGCTACTGCACTCCCGGAGGGCGGATCACACCCTGGATCAACGAGCTGGCCTTTGCGCCCATCGACTATCGCGACGACGCCCCCGAGGATGAATGGTCGGGCGACATCGGATGCGGGGTGCAGTACTTCTCCCAGCAGGGAGTCGCGCGGTTGGCTCCCTCCGCAGGTTTCGCGTTCGGGAAAATGGCCTTCCCCGAGCAACTGGCGGAGGTCCAGAAGGCGATGACCCGGGGCCATGACGGCGCCCGCCGGATCTACGAGACGATCGGGGTGTGCTTCGGTTACACCATCGCGCACTACGCCGAGTTCTACGAGATCGAGAACCTCCTCATCCTGGGCCGGGTGACCTCCGGAGCGGGGGGCGAACTCATCCTCGAAAAAGCTGCGGAAGTGCTGCAGGATGAGTTTCCGCAACTGGGCGAACAGATCACCATGACCACTCCGGACGAACAGATGAAACGGCACGGCCAGGCGGTGGCCGCTGCCAGTCTGCCGACCCTCGCTCCCTAGCCTCTCTCCGTCTCCCATGAATTTCTCCAGTCCCAGCGCCTCTATTTACGTCCCGCCCGGCCAAACCATCGAGATCGCGCTTCCCCGGATCACCCACCTGGGGATCGGAGCCCACCAGGATGATCTTGAGTTCATGGCCTTTCACGGAATCGAGGCCTGTTACCGGCAGAACGACAAGTGGTTCGGGGGGGTAACCTGCACCAACGGGGCGGGGAGTTCCCGCACGGGCCTCTACAAGGACTACTCCGACGATGAGATGTGCGCCGTGCGCCGCCGTGAACAGGAGCAGGCCGCGGTGGTCGGGGAGTATGCCGCCATGGTTCAACTCGATTACCCGAGCAGCTCCATGAAGGATCCCTCCAACCCTTCGCCGGTAGAGGACCTCCTCTCCATCCTGAAAACAACCCGACCGGAGGTGATCTACACCCATAATCTGGCGGACAAGCACGCCACTCATGTCGCGGTCACCGCGGCCGTGCTGAAGGCGCTTCGAGCCCTCCCACCCGAGGCACAGCCCAGGCAGGTTCTCGGTTGCGAAGTCTGGCGCGATCTTGACTGGATGCTCGATGCCGACAAGACCGTGCTCGACGTAAGCGGACGCCCCAACCTGGCCGCCGCGATCGGTGGAATTTTCGATTCCCAGATCGCCGGCGGCAAACGCTACGATCTCGCCGTGCAGGGGCGACGCCTGGCCAATGCCACCTTCTTCGACTCACACTCGGTCGACGATGCGGAACAACTCTGGTTCGCCATGGACCTCACCCCGCTGGTCAACGATCCCGCCCTTGACCCTGTCGAGTTCACCACCGCCTTCATCCGGCGTTTCGAGGAGGATGTCCGCAGCTCTCTTGGAAACTATTTCTGACCGCCGGACAGACGCGACGGACACACCCACGGCAACAAATCGCCGGATCGTCAGCAGGCTACCCCGTTTGGGTCCCTCTCCCTGCCTCTGCCCCTGACCCTGGTCACCGAGAAGGCAAAGGCTCTTTGACACTTGCCCAAAATCCGCCATTTTGACTTCTCGCTTCTCTCTCAACTCCCTGCGGTCAATGCGATCACCCGTCGCCCCTCATCCTGCCCCTGCCCTGGCGATCACATGTGCCCTTGCACTGCCTGCCGGGACCCTGCTGGCAACCGGGCTTGAAAATGGCGAAATCCAGGCTAACGCACAGTTTCTCTCGGGCGGGCTTTCGGTCGGAGCCGAACAGGAACTCACCATGGAGGTGCGCTCGCCCGACCCCAGCCAGTTTCCGCCGCTTCCCAATGCGGCGCCAGCCCTCGCCCGGATTGATGCCGCCATGCCGGCTATCACGCACCTGACCACCGCAGGATCTTCCAGTGTGCTCAACCAGTTCAACTCCGCGGCCCAATCCCTGGTCGAATACGTCGACAACCTTGTTGTCAACGCGGAGGGGATCGCAGTGGGAACGGATTTGGTTGTGGCCGTGGCCTGGGATGTCTCCGGGCGGACCGAGTTCAGTGCGCCTGATCGCATCCGCACGCGGAGCAGGGCCCTCCTCGATGCGGTCGGGATCGACCTCGATCCGGACCCCGATGCCCCTGATCCCCCCCGTCAGCAGTGGGCCCGCGACTTTTCGAACTACGACAAGAACGTCCCCGGTGAATTGGGGCAGGTGAGCCTCGAGTTCCTCGTCCAGGCTGGCACTCCCAATCCCGGAAACATCCGCCTCCGCACCGCCACCGGCGTGCTGGTCGGTGGGGCCGGATCGAATTTCACCGGGAACTACAACTGCCAGGCCAGAAGCGAACTGACAGTCACCCTGGTGGGCGCCATCGATGTCAAGACGACGGCGGGCCAGACTCTCTTTCGCTGGAACACCCACGCGCACTCCGGGCTTGATTACGGATCCCGCGACGATAATCCGCCGGTGGCCCCTTCGCTCACGGTGGGGAATTCCCCGGCTGGTGACGACTTCACCGCTCTGTCCTGGCAGTCCAACGAAAACCACCACTATTTCGTGGAAATGACCGCCGACGACACAAACTGGACCTTCCTCACCGAGGCAGGCGGCACCGGGGATCTCATCGAAATCGACGTGATCAGGAATCCGCGGGTCACTGGATACCGCCTCCGGGAATTTTTCGGAGGCGAATCACCGGATCACAATGTGCGCTCGCCCCACTTGCACGTCTTCCGGAAGGAGGACAACGGATTGATGGTCCGCCTGGCCTGGAACACTCATCCGCAGGAAATCTACCAGCTCAATGAAGTGCTGCCTGACGGCATCCTCTCCCCGGTCTTCGCCGCTATCGGGGATGGAAGCGCGATCTGGTTCGACTTCGAGCCCACGGGATCCGGACGCGTGTTCCAGGTAACCGCCATTCAAAACTGAACAACTCTCCAGGGAAGCAACAGGCCTCTTGCCATCCTTCACGATCGTGGAGCCTAACGGATCCTGCAATCCTCTGTCCCGGCGGGATCCTGGTCCATCGGATGGATCCTCAACCCAGGCGCCGGGCTACCTCCTTTGCGAAGTAACTCAGGATCACATCCGCACCGGCGCGCTTGATGCCGGTGAGGCTCTCCATGACTACGGCCTGTTCTTCCAGCCAGCCCGCGGCACAGGCGGACTTGATCATGAGGTACTCACCGCTCACCTGGTAGGCCGCCACCGGAAGGGTGGTCTCATCCCGCAGGGCTGCAATCACATCGAGATAGGGCCCGGCCGGCTTGACCATTACCATGTCAGCTCCTTCCTCCTCATCCAGGAGAAGCTCACGGACGGCTTCCCGCACATTAGCGGGATCCATCTGGTAGGTTTTCTTGTCGCCGTCCCTGGGAGCGGAATCGAGTGCCCCACGAAAAGGGCCGTAGTAAGCCGAGGCGTACTTGGCAGTGTAGCCCAGGATGGAGACCCCCTCGAAGGACGCATCATCCAGAGCAGTGCGAATGGCGGCCACTCTCCCATCCATCATGTCGCTGGGTCCCACCATGTCGGCACCCGCTTCGGCATGGCAGAGAGCCTGACGGCAGAGCACTTCCACCGTCTGGTCATTGAGGATCTCGAGGGATCCACCCTCACCGCGCCTCACAAGACCGTCCTGCCCATCTGAATTGTAGGGATCGAGGGCCACGTCGGTAATAACCACCAGGGAGGGATGGGCAGCCTTGAGGGCCTGGACCGCACGCGGCACCAAGCCTTCCGGATTGGCACACTCCTCCGCTTCCGGAGTCTTCAGCTCTTCGGCAATAGCAGGAAACAGTATCACTGCCGGGATTCCCAATGCGTGGGCCTCTCCCGCCTCCTGTACGAGGCCATCCAGGGACCAGCGTCGGCAACCCGGCATGGACGCAATCTCTGTATCCCCACTGTCTTCATGCAGGAAGAGCGGATAAATGAAATCGCTGGGAGTGAGCACGGTTTCTCTCAGCATGGCTCGGATAGCAGAGGACTTGCGATTGCGCCGGGGACGGTGGAAGAGGTTCATGAGGATCTTCTAGAGTGGTTTCAGTTCGTATCCATTCTGGCCGTCTTTCACGGTCCAGCCCAGTTTCTTGAGCTCGTCGCGGACCGCATCGGCCCCGGCCCAGTCCTTGGTGGCTCGGGCTTCCTGCCGCTTCTCGGCCAGAGCGACCACCTCGGGGGGCGCCTCCGGATCTCCCAGATCCGGCAGCAGCAATCCCAAGGCCGCCAGAATAGCATGAAAGCCCAGCCAGTTCACCCCCGGATCACCCTCGGTGGCGGCAGTCCGCAGCCCCTTGAAGAGCTGGCCCAGTCCTTCAGCAGTATTCAGGTCGTCATTGAGGGCCGCCAGGGCCGGGGCAAAGACACCGTGATCCTCCAGCCTGCAGAGCTCCTTGTAGGAAAGAGCCGCTTGACCGTCCTGGCCGGCTGCTTTGGCAAGGCGAGCCTCGGCTCGCACGAGCTTGCCCAGGGCTTCCCGCGCCGCATGCAGCCCATCGAAGGTAAAATTGAGCTGCTTTCGATGGTGCGCGCTGATGAGCACATAACGCACCTCCATCGCGGTAGCCCCCGGGTCGTTCTCAAGGTCCTCCAGAGTGTAAAGGTTGTTGAGCGACTTGGACATCTTCTCGCCATCGACCATCAGGAAACGGGGGTGAAACCATGTCCGGGCGAACTCTCCCCCGCAGGCACAGCGCGACTGCGCGATCTCGTTCTCATGGTGGGGGAACTTGAGGTCTTCGCCGCCACTGTGGAGATCAAAGGTCTCTCCAAGGTACTTGAAGCTCATGGCAGAGCACTCGAGATGCCAGCCGGGCCGCCCTTCTCCCCAGGGACTCTCCCAGTAATTGTCCCCGTCTTCCGGTCGTCGACCTTTCCACAGGACGAAGTCGGAAATGCTGTCCTTCTCATATTCATCGGCGTTGGCCCGCCGATTCTGCGTCTTCCCCAGTTCAAGGTCCTGCTGGTCGAGCCGGGCCAGCTTGCCGTAGTCCCGGAAGGAGGCGATCTTGAAGTAGACTGAGCCATCCCCGGCGGGATAAGCGTGCCCCTTCTCAATGAGGGCCTCGATCAGGGCGATCTGATCCGGGATGTGCTGGACCGCACTGGGTTCAACGTGGGGCTTGAGGCAGTTGAGATCCTCACAGTCCCTGTGAAACCGGGCCGTCCATTTTTCGGTGAACTCAGTCAGCCCCATCCCCGCGGCCTGCGAATCGCGGATAGTCTTATCGTCCACGTCCGTGATGTTGCGCACGTGCTTGGTTCGCATCCCGCTCACCTCCATTACCCTCCGGAGAACGTCATTCAGCACAAAGGTCCGGAAATTTCCGATATGCGCTGGCCCGTAGACGGTGGGTCCACAGCAGTAAAAGCCGAAGGTCTTGCCGTCGGCTGGCTGTAACTCACGCATCTCGCGCGTCATGGTATCGAACAAGCGCACGCCGTGCTCTAACGGCGGGACACGCCCTTCGCAAGCCTCAGCTTGCCAGTCTTCGGAAGACCCCGGCTATGCGGGGGATTGTCATTGTCTACATGACCCGGCAACAGAAAGAGATCCGCAACAGGCCAGGACCAAGCAGGGCCCCTGGAAGGCAAGAAACCGACACCTTGCGATGGTATCCTGCCCCATCCTGGTCCACATTCGGTCGTGACCGCGCAGAAGAAAGCGATGTTCACTCCCGAGCAGAAGCGGGCCCTCCTCATCGGCTTCGGGCTTATTCTGGCAGTAGCGACCCTCCTTGTCCTCATCTGGCTGGGCATGTTTCTGCCGGGTTTCGCCGGGGAAGTGTTCCGGAAACTGGCGGGGATGATGTGGACGCCCGTCGTCCTAGACCTTTCCCTCTTCCTCCTTGGAATCACCCTGATCCTCTGGCTCAACATGTTCATCCGGGCCCGGGAAGGCGACGAATACGTCTATCTGGAGCAGATAGAAGCCCCTCCGGACGATCTCCCCGAAGAGGCGCGCTCGGCCGTATTCCGCGAAGCGCCGGAGCCGCAGGGCCTCAGTCCCAGCCTCGCGGCCATCGAAGGGGCCCTCGAACTCAACGATCTCTCAGAGGCTACCAGCCTTCTCTTCGAATTGCCACCAGACCAACTCGAGGAACCGGACGTGCTTGTGCTGAGAATCGCTCTGGCACGCCGTAAGGGCCACCACCAGAAAGCCGATGATCTGCTTGAGCAGCTTCGAATCAGATCGCCCCGGCATCCTCTGTGTCGGCAGCGGAGTGAGGAGTCTCCTGATTGTTGAGCCTTTCGCCACAGCGACGGCAGAACCTGGCATCAATAAGGTGACCATGCACCCCGCAGGAGGGACAGGCACCGGTGGTTTCGTCCTGACGGGTCATCGCGGCATTGACGGTTTCGCCAATGACAATCCCGGTGGGGACTGCCATGATGCAATACCCGATCAACACACAAAAGGCGGCCACGAATTTACCCGCCACAGTGAGCGGAGCGAGATCACCATATCCCAGGGTGGTAACCGTCACTATGGCCCAGTAGATGCTGACCGGAATGTTCTCGAACTTGCTCCCCGGTTGTCCTGATTCCAGGAGATAGGCCACCGTTCCCATGATGGTGGCGAGTGCCACCATGGCAAAGAAGAAGACCGTGATCTTGGCGCGACTTGCCAGCAATCCACGCATGATGACACTGGCTCCCCGCACGTGCCCGACCATCTTGAGCACCCGAAACATGCGCAGGAGCCGCAGGATCCGGATGACCACCAGCGACTGACTGCCCACCACGAAGACGGCCAGGAAGGTCGGGATCCAGGAGAGAAAGTCGATGATCCCGAAAAAGCTGAAAATGTAGCGAGCAGGCCGACGCACAATCCAGATACGCAGGAAATACTCGCCCATGAAAAGGACGGTAAAGAACCACTCTGCTGCCTTGAGAGAGGTCCCCCAGCGACCCGACACCGAGTCGATGCTTTCCAGCATGACGGCCACCACGCTAAGGCCAATGGCCCACAGCAGAATCACGTCAAAGGCCTTGCCCGCCCTGGTCTCCGCTTCGAAGATGATTTTCCAGAGACGCTCGCGGATTTCGCTGCGCGGGGGTGGAGTCGGCTCATCAGCCATCGGATCAATCCTAGCAGGTTTCTCCCTGGCTTGAAACCCACATTCCGGCGGGCCAGCTACTCCGTGAAAACCGGGTCCTGCCGGTTGGGGAGGGGCGATTGGGATGCTCGCGACACTCAGTCGTCACGGCCCAGCACATTGCGCATCTGCTCTACCGAGCGGCGATTATACTCGTCGTCGCTGATGATGAGAGGTTCCGGAAAGACCCGGCGGCGAAAGTCGGTGTAGCCGTCACTCGGCTTGTCAACCGGACCAGCATTACTCTCGCGAGCTCCGCCTGCCTTGTAGGTGCCCGTCCCCGCCCTGCGACCATGAAAGCGTGACTTGCGGGCAAGATGGGAGGGGCTTGTTACCTGAACACGCGATGGGGTCTGGAAGCGGGAGCCATCTGTCTTTCCCGGGTAGCCCCTGGCCCGGGCCTGCCGATGA
>DMYM01000465.1 GCA_003483645.1 Verrucomicrobiales bacterium | reverse complement strand
TGCATTGCGACGGAGAGCATCGTCGTGCCCCTCCCGGGGCCAGAACATCCTTGGAAAGCAGGGTGGGGGGAGTATCAAGGTGCGCTGACAGGTTCCTGCCCTGATAAGCATGTGGATCAGAACGAGCCCGCTGAAGCTTGACCGAAGCATGAAGACCCTGCACCCGCTCCTGCTTGTTCTTTGCCTTCATCCCCTGGTGAATTCACATGGGAAAGATCTCAAGCCCGGTACGAACCGGGTGGAATTCATGCACGACAAGGAGTTGCGCCAGATGTTGGTGCGGGTGCCCGGGGATTACGATGCCTCAAAAAAGTATCCGGTGGTGTTCGGGTTTCACGGGGCCGGCGGTCCCATGGAGGGATATCACCGCCAGTTGGAAGGGTTGGTGAGAAATCACGGCTATATCAGTGTCAGTCCCCAGGGTCTCAGTAATGCGAAGCGTAACCGGAGAGGGGTGACCGCCTGGAATGGATTCAGTAATCATCGCTTCAGTAGTAGCGATGACGTTGGCTTCGTGGTCAAAACCGTGGACTACCTGGAGAAGAACGCGTCCATTGACCGGGCCCGCCTTTATGCCACGGGAGGATCAAGCGGAGCCATTTTCTGTTTTCGCCTCGCCATGGAGACGGATCTCTTCGCGGCGATTGCCCCGATGCGCGGAGCGATGATCAACAGGCCACCGGTGCCCAGGGAGCGGCCGAAGCTGTCGATCCTGCTGGTCTGCGGGACGGAAGACGCCCTCTTCACCGGGGAGTCCAAGGTTCCGGGAGAAGTGTTTTATCCGGCCCGGAAGACCATGGAGCTCTGGGCCGCTAATCACGGTGCTAAGCCCGAACCCACGGTAATGAAGAAAACCGGGCAGATCACGCTGACCCGTTACTCACCGGAGAAAGTCGGCTATGAACTGCTGCTCTATGCGGTGAATGGTAGTGGACACCGCCTTCCGAGGGCTCAGATGTCCGAAGCAATCAGCTATATGGCCAGGTTCTTCTCCCGCCATTCCAGGCCGAAGACCAAAACTGAATGAATTCCCGGGATGTCCTGCGCGGTGGACATAGAGGGAATTCCCACCGGATCGAAGAACCAGGTCATCCTCTCCGGCTTTGCTGATGGCTCGACCGCGAGGAGGAGCAGACCGACCCCCTCTCCTTCGAGGTGTGAAGGGGGGTCTCGGGGGGAGGGCGGCATTACCTCGGATCCGGTCGAGGTGGCATGGATTCCTCAGGGCTGGAAGTTGGCGGGCTTGGGAAGAGGGCTGTCCGGATCGTTCGCTCCGGGAGTGCCAGCTGGAACTCCAATGGGCACCGGGCGGATCCGTTCGGAAGTGATTCGAACCACCACGTTGTAACCACTGCCTTCCTGCCCGGTCCCCAGAATGACGCTGTGTCCCTCCTCGGTGTACCAGAGGTGGGACCCCAGGATGGCACCGTCCTGAAGCTCGTCGACATCGGGAAACCCGGCGGCCTGCACCGGTCGACCATGCAACTTGCCGAGGAGATCGATGAGTTCGGCCCAGTTGCCACGCAGGGAGGTGATATACTGGCCCTTGCTGACGGGTTGAGTCTGGAGGGTCACTTCACGAAGTCCCCCGCTTTTGTGCCAGTCGAAGAAAAGGAAGCAGTGCAGTCCGCCGATGGTGGCCTTGGTCTTGTAGATCCCATTGAGTCCGGTGCGCCCGAGGAAGATTCCGTCGCCGGCGGAGGTGACGAGCAGACTGACTTTGAGTTTCTTCTCCACCGTATTGCGGTCGTCGCCGAACTCGAGCTGGTCGAATGCTGCCCCCTTGGGAGGTGGGGCGTCGGCGGCGAGATCCTTGGGAGCGACATTGCTGCGCACCCAGGCCTGGTCCCCGGTGTGCAGTTTCCTGATGCTCAGGGTGATGATCCGTCCATCGCGGCGCTTGAGAGTGACGCGTGCACCGTCGCTGGAAAGATACTCGGCTTGGAAGCTCCTGGTGCCCTCCAGGTTGCGCCACGCACGCATGGCAGCCGGGGCTGCCATGCTGGAGGCTAGAACAAGTAGGAGGAGAAGGGGCCGCATGAGCTGCTGGAATGATTCTAGCAGCCTTACCGGGGGGTGACCAGTGATTGGTTTCGGCGCGGAGGGACCGCATATCCGGATCGATGCTGAAGGCGATCACTGGCTGGGGGTGTTTTCCATGCCAGGATTTCGCCCGGGCTGGCGACGAAAAAAAGACCCGGCCGGAACCGGGTCTCTATTATTTCGGTTTTTTTGGAAAGTGTCCTGTCGTTACCGGCTTTGACGGCGGGCATGGCTGAAGGAGGGCTCAAAGCCGAGTTCGGGCGGGAATTCAGACAGCCCGTCGTGCGGGTTCATTTCGACTCGCCAATCAGTTCCGCACTTCTTGTAGGGCGGCTTGAAAGTGCCGTTATAGGTGGGGCAGTAGAAGGTGAGGAGCTCGTAGAAACCGTAGCCCATGCGCTTGAGGGTGCGCTGGCCTCCATCGACGATTCCGTAGGTACCGCCGGCCTTGCGACCGCTCTGACTGCCGCGACGGAAGAACTGTTCGGGAATCTCGACCGCTCCGTAGAGGATGTTGGCTAGGGCACGACCGAGCTTGCGAGAGGAGTTGTACTGTGCTCCCGGAGGCGCTTGGATGTCGGCGCAGGCGGCGCCGGACAAGGCAAAGAGGGAGGCGATCAGGATCAGTTTTCTCATTACGGGGAACAGTTTGAGCGAGGAACGCAGGGACTGGCAAGCGGTTATTAGCTAATAAGTATGGACGCTACGGAACCCCGCTGCCGCCGACGGGGCGATGGACTTGTGATCCTGCTGGCAGAATCGATGCAAAAGTCCTACCCGCATGGAGTAGCAGGGGTCTATTCGTTTTCGCCGGGGAGATCCCGGCGTGGTTCCCAGGGGAGAGTGCCGCGGTCCGGATTTCGGGGGTAGAGGAGGCGGAGGAAGGCCTTGAGATCGGGTTTGAGCGGGCGCAGGGCACTGTGGAGATCGTTGGCTGTATCGAGATGCCCCTGGTCCGAAAGGGCTTGGGCCTGAACTTCGATCTGGTTGCGGTAGGTCTTCTGCCGTTCCTTGATCCTGGCGTCGTATTTGTCCTCAAGTTGCGTGAGTGTCCCGGTCGCGCGCTCGTGGATGGTAATAAAGGCCTTGGGTCCGTCAGCAGGGAGGGCAGGCAGGAGCTGGTTCTTCCCGGAGGCTTCAAGGAGGTCTTTTTCGAGGCTCTCCCAGAGCGCAAGTCTCTCGCGCAAGGCCACTGTGTTCTGACCCGGTTGGCGGAGTGCATTCTTCGTTGCGGACTTCTGGGCGCGGATCAAGTTCTTAAGGCTGCGAACATACTGTTCGACCAGTTTTCTCCTGTCCCAGTCGAAGGCGCTCAGATCGGCTCCGACGAACTGCTGGGTTTTGCGGTTGATGGCGGCCAGCCACGGGTCGGCGGCAAATCCCCGGGCAACTTCTCCGTCCCTGACCTCGGCCGGTGAACTCCACTCCAGGAGCATACCGGGGGCCTTTCTCCTGGAACCATCTACCATGGTCCATCTGCCGGTGCCGGTTTCTCCCGCGCCCTGCAGGAGGATGCGATTGAACAGGGGGTGGGTGTTGGCGTTCTCCGGGAGGCCGGCGCTGTGCCAGGATTCCCGGCTGACCCACTTCCACGGTTGGCCAGCCTGGCTCCGGAAACCTCCCAGCCAGAGTCCCTGACCCGTGCCAAGATAGATCCAGAAGTTCTCACAGATCCAGCGGTGTTCTTCAGCACTGGAGGGGACGGCGAGATAGGCTCCGTGAATGGCAGCCAAGTCGAGCGCTTCATCCCAGGTAACCATGTCGCCCCTGAGCGCGTAGAAATGGGAGTTCCCAAAGGTGCGGGTGCCAATGGGGAGTCCCGCTCCCTGGAGGAGGGATTCCCTGGATCCCGACAGGGCGAGGGCCTTGACCCGTTTGAGCTGTTCGCGTTCGGTGCCCGGGTTGGTGCCGTCGTCCCGCCACTCGAGCAGGACATCACATTTCCGTTTGGCGTCGGCAGGCATGATGAGGCCATTTTTGTTGAGGGCGAGGTAGCGGTCTTCCGGGTTGCCCACCGACCGGGTGGTGGGCATGGACGTGCCATCGAGCCACTGCCAGCGATCGTGCGCTCCTTTGCCGGCTCCGAGCCAGGCTGGATAACGCAGGTCGAACTGGTCGCGGATCCATTGGCGTTCTCCGCGGTCGGAGAGGATCGCCAGGTGGGCACCATGAGCTTCCGCAAATGCCCTGGCGTCCTGCCAGGTCATGGCGCGATCCCAGAGGGCGTAGGTGCTGTCGTTGCGCCAGATTGCCTTCGGCGGCAGCTCATTGCGCTGGCCGGCATGGAGGGCAGTCTTCAGGCGGGGGAGGGAGTCGCGGAGGCGCTCACGGGGAACGGGGGCTCTGGTCCGGGGCCTGGTCTCGGGGTTCCGGGCTGCGTCCCGCCTGTCGCGGTCCCGATCGATGGGATCACGGCGCTCGGCAAGTTCACGGTCCCGGCTCGGGTCGTAGGGAGCTGGACTGATTCCTTCCTCCACCTCCCGGCCGAAGTTTGAGGTCAACTGGATGATCACCCAGAGGGCTACGAGGGCGAGAGCGATTCCGGTAATGATCCTCCAGGGAATCTCGATGGACCGGTCAGGTCTGATGTTGGCGGACGGGAGCGGTCGCCGGGGACGCTCGGGAATGCGGGTGACGGGGGCCTCCGGGCGTTTGATGGTGGGTTGCAGCTTTGCGGTTAGGAGGAGGTCATTGGCCAGCTTTTCCACTGAGTCGATGCGTGCTTCGGGATCGGGGGTGGTGGCCTTCTTGATCAGGGTGTCCAGGACCAGGGGAGTCTTGCGGATGGAGGAAGGAGCGGGGGGGGTGTCACCCTGCGGATCCGTGCCGGTGAGGAGCCGGTAGAGGATGCGGCCGAGCGAATAAACGTCGCAGCGTGCGTTACAGTCTTTTCCGGAGAGCAATTCCGGTGCGACGTAGTCGCGGTTGCTTTCATCAATGGTCTCAAGTGATCCGGAAGCGGGTTCAAGGGTGATGGAGAGACTGAAGTTCTCGTCAATCAGCACCTTGCGGGGGGAGAGTCCACCGTAAGCCAGGCCCCGCTGGTGCGCGGGAGCGGTCTTCTCACAAAGAGAGATGACCAGTTCGACAGCCTGCTTGTGATCGATCCGATCGGAGCTCGTGGCGTCGGCAAGGGTTACGCTGGCACCGGGTTGAGTATCGGACGATTGGGCGTCGAAATCCATGGAAGCTTGCATTTTGGAGGTCTGGAATCCTGCCGATCAGGGAAGGATAGCCATTTCCCGTCAAAAAGGAAAAGGGGGTTATCGGAATATTGGGTATTAGTTAGTGGTAATCAGGATTAAGGGCTATTGGGACGTCGAGCGGTGGGGGGCGGAGGATGCCTTTTCATGAGGGAGTGAATCCACCCTCCCTGCCTGCCTGAAGATCAATTGGCAAACGACAGATCAGGCCGCCCTATTCTCCGTCGGTATTTATCGCGGTCGGTTCTTCGCTTTCTCCCTCCGCCGGTGTTTCTTCATCTGGGGAGAGGAGTTTCTGGACTTCTTCCTGGAGGGGAGTCACCTGGCTAAGGGGAATCTGGGGATCCTTCACGATGAAGATCTCGCCCGAGTAACGGTGCTGGTAAATACGGAGGAGCCCGGTGCGGGTTTTCTGAGAGTCCGTTTCGATAAGGATCTTTTTCCTCTCGAGCATGACGGCCAGAATGTAACGGGTGTTTTCGGTGTGAGCTTCATCCTTCTCGATCAGGCTGGTGAGGAGAGATTCAGGATCGCCCCGGTCGATGATCTTGACCTTGGCTTTCACTTCGGGAGGCCGGTAGACGGTGCGCCAGAAGGAGAAGGGTTGCTCTGATTCCTCGCCACGGGCGTCCCAGGCCGCCGGGGAGAAGTCCAACCGCAGGTAGCCATCGGACTCCGGGTCAGGGAGGAGAGCTGTATAGAAGGCTTCCCCTTCGGTGAACGGCTTCCCGGTGACGGAGCAATGATGCGCGCGAGACTTGATGTGCCAGGAGTCGGCGAGGGGCATAAGAAGAATGAAAGTGATCGGCTTTGTCACGGTGGGACTGAGCCGTGACGGAAGTGAAGGGGAAAGTGGGCGCTGTGGAAAGTGAAAGTGAGGAGGAGAATCAATCCCCGTTACTCAAGGGAGTGTGACTGAGGATGGTCTGATAGATGGGGCGGCCCTGCAGGCGGCGCCAGAAGAGGAGCAGGGCAATGGAGGTGAAGAGGAGATTGGTGGCCCAGGCGGCGAGAGGGGGGGAGAGGTGACCGGCATCCCCGAGGGT
>DMYM01000129.1 GCA_003483645.1 Verrucomicrobiales bacterium | reverse complement strand
TCATCCCATTTCATTTTCAGGTTAAGTCCGGAGATCGTGGAAGGGTCCGTGACCGTAAAAGGAATACGGATGTAGATGGATGAGTGCTGGGTCCACATCAGGGTCTGGACGTCGGTTTCGATCAGCGGATCGTAGGCATCCGGACTCCCGGTGGCATATCCGACTCCCGTGGTGCCGCTGCTCCAGGAACTGTCCGGGAATTCCGTTCCGATCCACGAGTTCGGATTAGTTCCTTCACTGACGTCGTCGTCGCCGTTGACAGGCACCTTGTACTTCATCGCCACTCCGGGGGAGATGAGGGGCGAACTTGAGGTGGATTGCTGGAGGCCGTAGGAAACATCCTGGACCTGGAGGGGAAAGGCCGGGGCGTAGTGGTGCTCAACGGTGGCGCCGTCGGGGCGGACCAGGGCGAGGTACTCACCCTGGCTGGTCAGTTTGAAGTTGGTGTGAAGTTCGCTTGCCGGATCGTTGCGGTTCTTGTTGGAAGCGAAGACGAGGAGTCGTTCGCCGGGATTGAGGATGATGCCGGGGAAGGCCCACTTGTTGAGAATAGCCGCGTCATCCGTGAGGAACCAGCCGTCAAGATTTACCGCCGAGCCGCCCGGGTTGAAGATCTCGATCCAGTCCTCATTGTCGCCATCTTCGTCATCGATGGTATCCTGGTTGGAAGCCATGAATTCCTGGATGACCAGGGACTGAGCACGCAGGGGAACGGAAGTGATCGAGGTGCAGGCGAGAGCAAGATAAAGCGCCGCCGCCGGATAGCGGGTAATGGGTCTCATGTGCTGGGGGCCAGGGGGATTTTGCAGGCCGGAGGAGAATTCCCGGAGGAAGTTCCCGCAGTGAGGGTCGTCCGGGACGTCTGGAAAGGCAATGACAGAAAGGGGCCGGCGGGATGCCGACCCCCTGTATAGAAACAGATATTTATACCTCGATTGGGCTGCCTCCTGTGTTGGTTTCCCATCCCGGAGAGATGGATGGGCTGTCAGGGATCGAGGCCAATCCGCAGAAGCAGGCGGGGGAAAGAAGGATTCACAGTGGGTCAGGTGGTGAAACGGGTATGGGTTGTTTTGGAGGGGGAGAGGTTCATTCGCTCCGACTATTACCACTCAGTTTCCGGAGGCCAGATCGGAGAACCTTCGGGAGAGGAAGAGGAAGTTAAAGTCACGTATTCAATACCGCATCAGCAACATCCGGGGATTTCCCGGGGTCGTAACCAAAGTGCAGGGTTGGGTGCACGTTTCCACCGTCCTTAATG
This sequence comes from Verrucomicrobiales bacterium, assembly GCA_003483645.1. Taxonomy (GTDB): domain Bacteria; phylum Verrucomicrobiota; class Verrucomicrobiia; order Verrucomicrobiales; family Akkermansiaceae; genus Roseibacillus_B. The sequence continues at coordinate 3,563 of DMYM01000129.1, read as the reverse complement.
CCACTCGTTGCTCGGGAACATCACGATCCTCTTGAAGATGCTGTGATCCGGTTGAGCAAGCAGGTAGCACACGAGGTTCACGATTTCACTGGGTTGTATCGTTTTGCTGATGTCCCCGGGATAAGGGTTTTTCTCCGGGTCCCACAACGGCGTGTCGATTGCCCCCGGACAGATGGTGGCGACCTGGATTTTGTGCGGAATCAATTCCTGGCTGAGGGCATCGGCAAAGCCCACCATCCCGTGTTTGGAGGCACAGTAGCTCGCCTGTCCGGAGATTCCCCGCACCCCCGCCACGGAGGAGATGTTCACGATCCGTCCCACCTCGTGTCCAGAATAATTTGCCCGGGAGATTCCCGGGTGGGATTTGGGATGCGGGGGGGTGGTTGAGATGCTATGGAGGAAAGAGATGACCCGGGACGAATTGTTTGAGCGCTACGTGGCGGATACGCTCGACGAAGAGGCGTTGGCCGAGTTGGCAAGGCTCCGGGAAGAGGATGTGGAGTTCGCAGCCCAGTTCGATGCGGACCTGGTGGCAACGGGAAAGTTCCGGGATGCTGAGGGTGGAGTGGAACGGATCGAAAAAGGAAATGAAGGAGGGACGGGCGCGAAAGATCCCAAGGTTGATGAGGATGGGGTTGAAGGCTCCGACCAGAAGGAGGGGAGGGAAAATGACGAGAACAGGGTTGGGCCGGATACCTCCGCCCCGAAGCGGCCTAGGTTAATCACGGAGGTAGAGGCGGACGTGGTGGCTGCTGCACCCAAGCTGATCATGGGAACGTCCGCGGAGATGCCGAAAGCGTTGCAGTTTCTGGGCGTTGGCGAGGAACCGCCCGCGGGGTTTTATGACAAGCCCGCAGCGGAAGTCACGGCTGCACCGGAAGTCGTGGTGGAGGTTGCTCCCGGAGGACAGGGGGACCTGCCGGTGCCGGGGGTGCAATCGCAACCGATCAGTCCCGTGGACCCGCCCGCTCCGCCGGAAGTCATGGGCGCGGGGGAGGCCCCGCTGCCGGTCGCAGAGATCTGCGTGGAGGAGTCTCTCGAAGAAACTGTCGGGGGTGGTGCGGAATCAGAGGTCCAGGACGGGTTGGGGGCCGTCGCGGAAGAGGGAGCCTTCAAGGGAGAGGTCGAGGATGCCACGGAAGACGAAGTGACAGCACAGGAGGCCATCCATGAAGAAATGGCGGATGAGGACGGACATCACGGAGGGGAGGAGCAAGATTCCACCGAAGAGCCCCGTGAGGAAGACGGGGAGGAGGTAATGGAGACGGCAGAGGTGCATGGGGTCGAATCCGGAGAGCTCGTGGAAGAGCCGGTTGCGGAGGATGAGCAGGACGAGGAGGTGGAGTATGAATATGAATATGAGTATGAGGTGATCGAGGAAGAGGTTTTGGAAGTGGAGGATGAGGCACTGGTGCAGGTTCCTCGGGCGGCGGTCCCGCCCCCCCCGCCCCCACCTCCGTCCAGGTCGACGTCCCCGTCTCCGGTCGCCACAGTCGCGCTGCAGGACAGTCGCCAACCGCAGGGGGGACAGGCGCGACCGCTTCAAGCACAGCTGTTGCCTCCGGAGCCTTATGACCAGGGGTATGGGAATGGCGGCCTGGCCAATCCATATGGGCAGGGAGCCGATCCTGTCCAGGGATACGGCTATGCCGAGCCACATCCCGGAACGCTCCAGGGCCATTCCCCTCCGCAAAGGCTTCGTTCTGCCAGCAAGAGCAATCCGACTGTGTTTATCGTGTTAGCGGTAATATTGATGGTCGGAATTGGGGGAGCGCTCTTTTTCGGTTTGACCCGCAAGCCGCCCGGGCCGCCGGAGGGAGACGGCGTGATCGCCAAGGTCGACTCGGTGGACGGGGAGGTGGTCATCACGCGGGAGCTTGGCAGGCAGAGCAAATTGCAGAGCGGGTTCGAGCTCAGGGAAGGTGACGTGATTACAGTGCGCGAGGGGTCTGCGCGAGTGGCCTACGTGGAAGAGGAAACGTATCTGCATATCCGGTCGGGAAGTGAGGTCACGTTGGGAAAACAGAAGGACGGCAAGCAGCTGCGACTGGGGCTGGGGGAATTGACGGTGGAAGCTGCTCCGCAGCCGGTGGGCAAGCCGATGGTGATTCGCAGCATGAATGCCAAGATCACGCTGAAGGGTACGAGGGTGACCGTGCGCAGCCTGGGGAAGGAGACTCTGGTGGAAGTGGCAGAGGGTTCAGTGCAGGTTGATCGATCGAAGGACGGAGCGATGGTGCAGGTGCGGGCGGGCGGATGGACCCGGGTGGGAGAGCAGGCGCTGCCCCAGGCCTGGGAGTTCCTGGCCGGGGTGAATCTCAATGGCGGAGAGGTGGCGGTGGATGGAGGCACCTGGATGTCCCATACCCAGGCCCAGTCGGCGGGACTCAAGGTGCAGGTGGCGGGCAAGGACGCACCTGCGCAGGCGGCTATCTCGCCACAGCAACCACTCGGGTATGTTGCAGGCCCGGGATTGCGAGGCATGCTGATGAGCAAGGTGTCCGTGAACAATGCGAAGCTCTCGATCAAGTGGCCCCAGGAAAACGGGCGCTACCAGGTCTTTGTGTGGATGATGGAGGACGGGGGAAACTCGGTGCGGTCGTTGCGTTTGAACGTGATGGGAAAGCCGGTCGCCAAGGAGCTGGGCAAGGAGCAGACGCTGGGAGCCTGGAATCGTTTCGGTCCCTACGTGGCGGACGTAAAGGATGGCAGTCTGGACCTCCTTCTCAGCCCGGATTCGAAATTCCAGAACAAGGAACCCCATCTGTCGGGGTTTGCAATCTACCGCCTGGCAGGGACGGGGCCACCGGTGGAGCCGCAGAAGGCCAGGGGCACCGGCGTGCTTGAAGTTGACTCCTCTGCACCCGGGGAGCCCGGGAGGCCGCCGGCAGTAGTGCCCACGGTTCCCGATTGAATCGTGTGGATTCTGGCATCCTCCGCCTGGGTCCGGGAGGACTGATTTGCTGGTGCCTCAGGCGAAGGCCGGCTTCATCCCGCCCCCTTCTCCGTCCGATCGACCTCACTGGAGGAGACGGGGGCGGATGGTCTCATCGGTTGGGAGCGCTGCCGCGGGAGCAGCCGGGTGACGAAGGCGGTGCCGAGGAGGGCGATCATCATCCCGAGAATCATGCGCCCGGTGACCTCCTCCTGCAGCAGGAGTGCACCCCAGAGGATGCCGAAGACCGGGATGATGAAGGTGACGGTGGCAGCGGCAGTGGCGCCGTTGCGCTTGAGCAGGTCGAAGAAGAGCAGGAAGGCGAGGGCGGTACAGAGCAGGGCGAGGGCGAGGGCGCTGGCGAGGGCGCCCTTGCCGGGCAGGGCCGGGGGAGGGAAGAGCAGGACGAGGGGCAGGACCATCAGGGTGGCAGCTAGGAGACTCCCGGCCGAAACCGTCAGCGGGGGGACATGGGCGAGCCTGGTCCGGGCGTAGTGTCCAGCGAAACCGTAGCAGCAGGTGGCCCCGAGGACGGCCAGGATGGGCCATCCCGTGCCGTCCCGGCTGAAGTCGAGCCGGTCTCCGGTGAGGATGGCGATTCCGACCAGACCCACCAGGAGACCGAGGC
>DMYM01000208.1 GCA_003483645.1 Verrucomicrobiales bacterium | reverse complement strand
CTTTGCTTTGGGCCTTGAGCGGCAAGCCGTCCCGGGCTCTGATGGGGGAACGCTCAAGTGAGCTCACGAAACATGAAATTACTCAGCCTGCTCCTCCCCTTCGCGCTCGTTGCCCTCCTCGCCGGAGCCAAGGTCGGCCGCCCGGAGAAGGCTTCCCACCAACGGACCGTCCTCTCGCGGGGGTTCGTGACGGAGGGAGCCTCCATCGGGGATGTGAACGGCGACGGCAGGCTCGATCTGGTGGCGGGGCCCTACTGGTATGCGGGACCGGAGTTCAAGGAGCAGAATCGCTATTATCCCGGTGAAGCACTCAACCCGAAGGGCTACGCCCACAGCTCTTTTCTGAGCTGGGTGATGGACGTGAATGCGGATGGCAGGAATGACATCCTGCAGATTGCCCATGGCCCGGCCTTCCACCTCGACCTATACGTGCAGCCCAAGGAAGGACCTGCGGTCGAGACCTGGCCCAAGCACCGGGTGGTGACCAGCTTCGGGGGCGAGTCGCCCGAGATGATCGATATCACTGGTGACGGGAAACCGGAGATGGTGGGGCTGAACAAGGGGGTGTGGGGGTTCTATCGTGCGGACTGGAAGGAGCCCACCAAGCCTTGGGCCTTCCATCCCGTTTCGGAGAATACCAAGGCTGGCCACTACACGCACGGACTCGGAGTGGGGGACCTCAACGGGGACAAGCGAACCGACATCATCTGGAAGGAAGGGTGGTACGAGTGCCCCGAGAATCCTACCGCCGGGCTGTGGAAGTTTCACAAGTTCCAGTTCTCGCCCCAGGGAGGAGCCCAGATGCTGGTTTACGATGTGGACGGTGACGGGGATAACGACATTGTGACGAGCCTGTGGGCGCACGGCTGGGGAATGGCCTGGTTTGAGAATTCCGCGCAAGACGGTGGGGTCGCCTTGAAGAAGCACGTCATCATGCCCTCGGATACCAAACCTGGAGCGGGGGGGGTGGTGTTCTCACAGCACCACGCCCTGGCGATGGGGGACTTCAATGGCGATGGATTGACGGACTTCGTCACCGGTAAGCGCTGGTGGGCCCATGGCGGCGGTGATCCGGGAGCGGATCAACCAGCGGTTCTCTACTGGTTTGAGCTGAAACGGAGCGAGGCGCACGGGGTGGAATTCATCCCGCACCTCGTGGACACGGATTCGGGAGTAGGGACCCAGATCGCAGTGGGCGATCTTGATGGCGATAAGAGGACCGACATCGGGATCGGAAACAAGAAGGGGATCTATATCTTCCGCACCAAATGAAGAGCTGTCAGGGTCTCTTCCCCGGCGAGGAGAAGGGAGGCCTGTGCTCTCTCGTCCTCGTGGAGGGGATTCTGGAGTAACTTCGGATTCGAAGCCCTAACTAGAGATTGTCTTCGCGGGGACCATCCCCTAAGTACGTGTGTCATTGAGTCATTCTAGATTGATGAAGTTTCCCATGAGAACAAAAGCATTACTGGCATCCTTCGCCTTCGCCCTGGCATCAGGAGCATCCACCTCCGGCGCGGAACCAGGCGAAACCATTTACCAGCGGGGATTCCTCAGTGTGGAGGAGTCCCATAAGTCGATCCAGTTGCAGGATGGATACTCTCTCGAACTGGTGCTCAGTGATCCGCATACTGAGGAGCCGGTGGCCTGTGCTTTCGACGGCAACGGCGTCCTCTACGTGGTGGAGATGCGAACCTACATGCAGACTGCTGATGCCGGCGGTGAACAGGAGCCCAGGAGCCGGATCTCACGTCATGAGGATACCGATGGAGACGGCATTTACGACAAGCACAGTGTCTTCATAGACAATCTCCTTCTCCCCCGGGCGGTTCTGCCTCTCGACGACCGGGTGATGGTGCATGTTACCAACACGCTCGATTTGTGGAACTACCGGGATACGGACGGCGACGGGGTTGCTGACGAGAAGGTGAAGATCTACGAAGGTGGCAGGCGGGGTGGCAACATGGAACACCAGCCCAGCGGACTGATCTGGGCGCTGGATAACTGGATTTACATCACCTATGAGAACCGCCGCTACCGGTTCACGGACGGAAAACTGGAAATGCAGCGCATCCCCCGGGGGGGCGGCCAGTGGGGTTTGACTCAGGATGACTGGGGACGCCTCTACTATTCAACCGGGGGCGGTGAGAATCCCGCCTTCTTCTTTCAACAACCGCCTGTCTACGGCATGCTGGACCTGCCGGGACAGACCGCCGGGAACTTTCGCAGGGTTTTTCCCATTGCCGAGATTCCGGATGTGCAGGGTGGCCGCGGCCGTGTTGGCTCCAATGGGGGACTCAATAATATGACCGGCTGCGCGGGGCAGGGGATCTTCCGGGGCGACCGGCTTCCCGAGGATCTCCGGGGCGACCTTCTTATTCCCGAACCGGTGGGCCGTCTCATCCGGCGGGCTTCCGTGGAGCGCAAGGACGCCAAGACAGTGCTGACAAACAAGTATCCCGGATCCGAATTCATCCGCACCCGCGATGCCAACTTCCGTCCGCTGTGGGCGGAGACGGCGCCCGACGGGCGCATGCTCCTGGTCGACATGCACCGCGGGATCATCCAGCAGGGGAACTGGACCCGCCCGGGAAGCTACCTCCGCGGCATCATCGACAAGTGGGGGCTCGACAAGAATGTCGGCAAGGGCCGTATCTACCGGCTCGTCCACAAGGACTTCAAGCCGGGACCCCAGCCGCGCATGCTGGATGAGAAGACCGTGGACCTCGTGAAGCACCTTTCCCACCCCAACGGGTGGTGGCGGGACACCGCCAAGAAGCTCATCATCCTGCGCAAGGACCGCGACTCCGTCATTCCCGCCCTGAAGGAGCTCGCCCTCAAGGGCCGCGCGGAACTGGGCCGGGCCAACGCGCTCTGGACCCTTGAGGGAATCGGAGCGGTGGATGCCGGGACCGTGGCAGCCGCGCTTCGGGACCCCTCAAGCATGGTCAAGGTCCAGGCTCTTCGCGTCGGGGAACCCCTCATCGGGGAAGACAATCCGATGGTCATCAAGGGGATCATGCAACTGGGCGAGCTGAGCGGAAACCCCAATGCCGAGGTGGCCACCCAGTTGGTCAATTCGGTGGGCCTCAGTGGAAGCGGCAACCCGGATTTGCTTGCCCTTGTGGATGAGGTGGCCAAGGCGTTTCCTGGCAATGATGCGGTCAAAGCCGTCGTGAGCAAGGGCGCCAGCATGCGGGCCCAGGCGAGGGCCGCGGCAGAGGCTCGCAGGAAAAATGCGCAGCTCGCCCGTTCCATGGAGAAGGGGAAGGTGATCTTCACCCAGCTTTGCTACACCTGCCACGGGGCGGATGGGAAGGGAATGCCCGTGCCCGACGGGAAGCCCGGCCAGACCCTGGCCCCATCGATGATAAAGGCCCCGCGCATCATTGGAAGCGGGAGCACGATGGTCCGCACCATCCTGCACGGCCTCACCGGGCCACTCGACGGAAAGATCTATCCCGGTGTGATGGCACCCATGAATTCACAGGATGACCAGTGGATTTCCGACATCGCCACCTACATACGCAACAGTTTTGGTAACAAGGCGGCGCCGATTACCAAGGGCTTCGTGGCCGCCATTCGCAAAGAGACCAAGGGCCGCAGCACGCCTTTCACCCTGCCGGAACTTGAGGCTCTCGATCCACCGATGCTGGTCAACCGCAAGTCATGGAAGCTCACTGCGAGCAATGGAGGAGGGGATGCCAGGAACGCGATCGACGGCAACAGGAGCACCCGCTGGTCCTCGGGCCGGACGCAACGGGGCGGGGAGTGGTTCCAGATCGAGTTGCCGGAGCTGTCCAGGGTCAGTGAACTGATCATGGATGCAGCTCCCTCGTCCGACGACTACCCACGTGAATACGAGGTGGTCGTGCTGGCGAACGGCAAGTGGAGTGAGGTTCTCGCCAAAGGCTCCGGAAACGGTCCTGTGACTGTGATCGGCCTGCCCCTTGTGGAAGCGAAGATCATTCGCATTACCCAGAAGGGCACCGCGAACGGCAAGCACTGGTCGATCCACGACCTGCAGATCAAGGGCAAGAAGAAGTAGGGGAGCAGATCTTCCAGGAATCGAAGAAGGCCACCCGCAGGGGGTGGCCTTTTCACTGTCGTGGGATGGATGGTCTCTTACTACCGTTTGGGATAGTCTTGGTTTTCGTCGAGGTCTGCGTCCGTGATCTTGTCGGAAGGAACACCCTTTGCAGGAACCTCCGCCTTAGCGCACCAGGTGATGGCATTGAGGACCACCTTGCGGAAGTCGTCGTGGCCCCAGTTGCGGTGGAAGTGGCCGCCGGTGAAGCCGAATCCGCGGCCGCC
>DMYM01000337.1 GCA_003483645.1 Verrucomicrobiales bacterium | reverse complement strand
CTCGCCCCCGCAACCTTGGGCCTTTCCCTCTGCATGATTGGATCGCCATCCGTGAAGGGGGCAATCCTCTGGAACGAAGGGGTGGATGGCGATTTGCCGGGAGATTTTAATTCGCCGCAGGCTCTCGTGGTGGCCCCCGGGGAAAATACCTTCTCGGGCAGTATCGGGAATAACGGCAATACCGGAGCAACGGACGGAGATGATGCGGACTACCTGTCCCTCATGGTTCCAGACGGGCTGGAGATTGTCTCGATTTCGGTACAGACCTATTCCTTCGTTAACGGAAACCCGGGAGGGGGATCTTTTCTAGGGTATCGCTCCGGGTCTGATTTCGCAGGGCAAGGGTTCGATGACATCGATGCCTGGACCCTGTTTTTTGAGGGGGCCCTGAACCTCCTGCCTGATCTGGGCCAGGATTCCCTGGGCGCGGGCCCGCACGCGTTCTGGCTGCAGGAGACGAACCCGACCGTGGTCGAGTATTCCCTCTCCATTCAGGTTGTGCCGGAACCCCCCGTGGGTGGGCTTGTTGGCTGTGCCGCCCTCCTGATCGTCGGGGGAAGACGTCGGAGGTGAGAGGTCAGGTGGCCGGACGACAAGTAGGGCTGGCTTTTTCCTTGAGAATAAGTCTCAATAGCAATAATCTAATTGAAATGCCTTCAAGGTATCGTATTTTTAAGAGAGTAACGGTCAAAAAACTGTTCAAATGATTTCTCCAAGTGTGCAACCTGCAGGAGTAAGAAACTCTCCCCTGTGCCTGGGAGGGGAGCTGGTGTGTCACTGCCACCAAGTTACTGAGGCTGAAATACATGATGCCATCAGCGGGACTGATGCGACCTCCCTTGAAGAAATCAGCCTGCGGACAAAAGCAGGGAGCGGATGCATGAGTTGTCACTGCAAGCTCAATCGCATGCTCTGTGGCCTTTCGCCGAACTGTGGTCGTTTCGGGTTGTGCGGCCAGTGTGATTGTGCGGAAGCCCTCTGCGCGTGCAACGCAGCGTAGGGGCGGAGCGTCCGCTCATCACCGGCTGGGCGATGGATTGCCCGAGGGGGGGACCCGGGTTAACGGCTTCTCATGGAGCCTCACCAGGCGCTAATGCCTTTTGACTCGATCTCCATGCGCTTCCATGTTCGCGGAATTGATTGAGAAAGATGTGTCATGCGAGCCCTTCGGGCCTATCTTTTGCGCATCCATGAATCGTTTCTGTCCTCTCCGACGTGCTGTAATCGGGCGGGGTATCCTTCTTCTTCTCCTCAGCGGACTGGCTCCCGCGTGGGGCCAGAAGGAGGTTCCGGTTGTCAAGGCCCTCGGGAAGGAACTGCAGAGCAGGACCACTTTTCTCAACCCGGAGTTTCTCCTGTTCCCGGCGGAGGCAAAAAAAGGGAGTCAACTTCCGGTGCTGATCTATCTCCACGGCGCGGGTGGAGTGGGTGATGACCTTGGCAAGATCAGGGGGCAGGCCCGGCGGGTGGTGAGCGGAATCCGGAAGTTCCGGAAGGAGCCCTGCCTGGTGGTGGCTCCGCAATGCCTCAGGATCACACCGGCGGGCAGGGGAACCTGGATTCCGGAAGATCTCGATGTCTTCCTTGAGCACGTGAAGGCGACTCTCCCGGTGGATGAGAAGAGGATCTACCTGACCGGAAACAGCATGGGGGGCTACGGTTGCTGGGTCTGGGGCGGTCATTGTCCCGGGCACTTTGCCGCCATCGCCCCGGTGGTGGGGGGAATCGGTCGGGGAGGACCGAAGGCCGTCACGGAGGATCTCGCCAAGTGGGCCGCCAACCTGGCCAGTGTTCCCGTTTACGCCTTTGCCGGTGCCAAGGACCGGGTTGTCCCGGCCGAACGCTCCGAACGGATGATCGCCGCCATCAGGAAGGCCGGGGGGAAGTTGGCCAGACTCAAGGTCTACCGGGACGAAGGGCACGGGGCCGGCCGGGTCGTGTTCTCCACCACAGAGATGTATGACTGGATGTTCTCGCAGAAGCGCGAGTGACAGAACCCCTCGGGACAGAAGGGATCAGGCTGCGAGAGGAGATTGCATGGGCACCCCGATGCATGCTAAATCGGTGCAGATGAAGGTCATAAAGCGCATAGGAATAACCGTGAACGTAGCTGGGCTGATGCTTGGTTCCGCTTGGGCGGACGAGGAAAAGGGGACCGATACCCCCAAGAAGGAGGGTCAGTGGATCAGTCTCTTCAACGGTAAGGATCTTGAGGGTTGGACGCCCAAATTTGTGGGACACAAGGCAGGCAAGAATTACAACAATACCTTCCGGGTTGTCGATGGGCTTCTCACTGTGAGCTATGACCAGTGGGAGAAGTTCGACAGCGTTTTCGGTCACCTGTTCTACAAGACGGAGTTCTCACATTACCGGATCCGTGCCGTCTACCGTTTCATCGGGGATCAGGTGAGTGGGGGGCCGGGGTGGGCCAGACGCAACAATGGTCTCATGCTGCATGGTCAGACCTTGGAAAGCATGACGCTCGACCAGGATTTCCCCGCTTCGATTGAGGTCCAACTGCTGGGTGGCTTCGGAAAGGGGCGTCGAACTACTGCGAATCTCTGCACCCCGGGGACACATGTGGTGTTCAATGACCGGGTCGAGAAGAGGCACTGCATAGGTTCCCGGTCGAAGACATTCCACGAGGACCAGTGGGTGACCTGTGAAGTGGAGGTGCGCGGCAGTGAGGGACTTCGTCACTTTGTGAACGGTGAACTGGTCATGGAGTATAAGCTGCCCCAGTTGGATGATGGCACGCTGATTGAGAAGGGAACCATTTCGATTCAGGCTGAAAGTCATCCGACGCAGTTCAAGAGTATTGAGGTTCTCGAAATCAAGAAGTAGCCCGGAGCGGAGTCGGGAATATGCTCGCGGCGCATCCGGGGGCCGTGCTAAGAGTGATCCATGAGGTGGTGGGTTACCCGGGGTGTGGGGCGGAGCGGAATTTTTGCGCTGGGCGCTCTCATGGCAACCTCGTTGGGGGCCGCAGCCCAGGGGCGAAGCTGGCGTGAGTGCCTGTCCGCGGAGGTCGACTGGTATGGGACGGCGGAAGCGGTCCGGATTGCAGATAATGTGCTCTTTTACCAGGCCGGGATCGGAGGATGGTATAAGAATGATAACAGTGTGCATCCCTCCGGGCATGCTGCCACCGAGAACCTGACCGAGGAACAGCGCCGGGCACACCGGGAAGCGCTTCGCCAGAGGAAGTTTCCCTGCACCTTGGACAACGGAGCCACTCACCAGGAAATGCGCTATCTCGCGGCAGTTCATGGAGCCACGGGAAAGGCGCGGTTCAGGGAGGGCTTCACGAGGGGTGTTCGTTACCTTCTCAAGGCTCAGTATCCGAGCGGAGGGTGGCCACAGTTTTATCCTCTGCGACCGGGCTACTCCAGCCGCATCACCTTCAATGACGGGGCGATGATCGGGGCCCTTTCAGTTCTTGACGAGACAGCCGATGGGCATGCTCCCTTCGATTTGGTCGATGAGGGACTCCGGGCAGAATGCAGCAGGGCGGTGGCGAACGGGATCTCGTGTATCCTGAAGTGCCAGATCGTGGTGAAGGGGAGGAAGACGGCCTGGTGCCAGCAGCACGACGAGAAGACCCTGGCTCCCGCGCAGGGCAGGGTTTCTGAGTTGCCCTCTATTTCCGGTGCCGAGAGCGTGGATGTGGTCCGTTACCTGATGTCGATCGAGCAGCCGTCTCCCGATGTGGTGAAAGCGGTGGAAGGTGCGGTGAGCTGGTTTGAGCGGGTCAGAATCGTCGGGGTGCGGGTGGTGACCGTGCAGGACGACTCGCTGCCTGGCGGCAGGGACCGGCGGGTGGTGGAGGATTCAAACGCTGAGCCGGTCTGGGCGCGCTACTACGAAATTGGGACCAACAGGCCCATGTTCATCGAGCAGGGGGTGGTGAAATACAACCTGGAGGAACTCGGTCACTCCCACCGCATCGGTCACGGTTGGATCGGAGGCAGGTGGCCCGCGCGGCTCCTGACGGTCGAGTATCCGGCCTGGAGGGAGAGGGCTGGGAAGTAGCGCGCCGCTGGTTACCTGGGATCCTTGACAGGCTTCCGGGTGACCCAGTAGAGGGCCCGCAGGGTGAGCTTCTGGAGGGCGGGGTTGTCCCAGGCCTTCTGGTCGTGTCCCAGGCCGGTGTTGAAGAGGCGGCCCTTGCCATACTCGTGCACCCAGATCATGGAGTGCTTCTCATTGCCGCGGTTGATGCGTCCGAGGTGGTGCAGACTGTCGATGGTATCGGGATGGAATTTGTCACGGTAGGACTCGTCTGAAATCTCAAAGCCCTGCATGCCCCTGGTGACAGGGTGCTTGGTGTCGGTGAACTCGATCGGGAACGTGCCTCCACCGTGGCCAATGAACTGGCCCCCGAAGATCTTCCAGTAGACATCGGACTTCTTGAAGGCGTCGGTGGCATGGATTCCTACCACGCCACCGCCATTCTTCACGTAGCTCTCAAACCCCTTTTCCTGGGCCGGGTCGGTGAAGTCTCCTCCCGAACCGAAAAAGAAAACCACGTCGTATTTCCCGATCGTTTCCGTCCTGAGGTCATCGAGCTTGTTGCTGATGACAAGGTCGAATCCGCCCTGCCGGGCGAGAAATTCGCTGAGGAACTTCTCGTAGCCCTTCGAGTCGTGCCCGCGGCCACCCATGTAGAGGACCTTGATGTTCCCGTGGTGCTCGGCAGAGGCCGGGCAGAGGGTGAGCAGAGCAAGGAGTGCGGCCAGAAGGGAGCTCGTGAGCGCTTTCATGAAGCAGCATCCTTGACGGCAGGTCACGGTTTGTCAATCGAGCCCGCTCGTCCCCCGGGTCCTTCCCGTCACTCCCCGGGTGGGGGGACGCGGACGAGGGAATCCACCACCGAGTGAAATTTGACGCTCTTGGATCTCGGGTCGTTGTAGAGGAAGACCAGTCCACGTGCCCTGGTCAGGGTGGGCCAGTTGGTGGAGAAGAAGGTGCGCCACTTGTTGTCACGCATGTACTTGAGGGAGGCGAAACACAGGTTTTTCCCCCGGTCGGCCTTGGGCGTGATGATGATGTGCTTGCCGGGATTGAGGCGAAACTGTTTGCCGCCCACCAGTCCGGCCACCGGTTCGCGAGCGAGGTTGACGAAGAGCATCTGGGAGGCCCCGAAGGCTGTCTTGTCGTCGTTGAGGGCAAGAATGTTCAAGCCCTCCGATGGGGAGGTGCCCTTGTGGACGAAGAGAAGGAGTTGCTTCCTGGCAGTTCCCGGCCTGACCTGCCCGTAGGATTTGAAACGGAACTCTCCCTCCGCGTTGGTGCCACTCTTGCCGAACTTCCAGACCGCGAGGCGAGGAACTTTCAGGGGGTCAGTGAGGGTGTGGCTCTGGAGGCTGATCGGCACCGTCTTACCAGGACCCACCAGTAACTCGATGGAGACCGGGGGCCGCTTTGGAAAGGAGAGGCAGGTAATCGCCACTTCCTGGGCCTGGACCCGGAAGGTGGCCATGCCTGCCCCGAGCAGGGTGGTGGCTAAAACCACTCTTGTGAAACTCCTCCCCGCGAAGACCATGCCGCATTTGGCCTCTTCTTCTTCTCCGCGTCAATGCCGGGCAGGGGATCTCTTTCCCATGCCGATTTCGGACACAAAACCGTCACATAAGCCAGTCGAATCCCGCCACATTCGCATTGACAATGTGATTACGTGGGGTAATCAATTAGTGTGAATGCGCTCGCAGGGCGCAGCGCAGTATTTACACCCATGGTTCGATGCACTGCAGGATCGGGACTCACCGGAGGGGCCCCCGGGAAACCGGGTTTTTCGCTCATCACAACTGTGATGATTCTGACCCTGCTGGTCCTGATTGCACTGGGTCTTCTCAGCTTGTCCTCGGTCACCCTGCGGTCCAATACGCTCCTTGATGCACAAACCGAGGCCCGCGCCAATGCGCGCCTCGCGTTGATGCTGGCCTTGGGGGAGTTGCAACAGCAGTTGGGACCGGACCAGCGCATCTCCGCTTCGGCCGCGATCCTGGATGATTCGGTGGAAACCTCTGATTACGAGGATGTGGCCCACCCGCACTGGACCGGGGTGTGGGACGCCTGGGCTGCGGGAGGGCGAAGTTTTGGAGGGGACGAACCCAGCGAGCATCGCACGATCGCTGGTGCGGCGAACCGGGGACTGGCCCCGGCCTACGAGGAGAAGCGCAGGGACCACTTTCGGTCGTGGCTCGTTTCGATGAATAAGGAGCAGCGGCGCTCCCTCGACAGTGCCCGCAGCCTGCCTCTCAAAGGTGAGCGCTTTCCGGGCAAGGACAGTGAAGGCGTCCTCCTGATGGGGCGTGGCACCTATGGCGCGGCTGCACAGGACTCGGAACTGGTGTCCGGCGCTCTGCTGGGGATTGGTTCCCGGCCCGGTTCCGGTGCGAATCATGCCGGGCGCTACGCATGGTGGGTCGCTGATGAATCAACCAAGGCACGTATTCTCCCGGATGCCTTCGATTCCGGGGAGGAACTCCGCAAGGACGAGTTGATCGCCCGCGCCATGAGTGCGGGATCGACTGGCCATGACGTCCTTGAGGCCCTCGAGGACCTGAACGACCCCGGGATCCTGCGACGGATGCACACCCGCCGGTCTCTGGAATTGCC
>DMYM01000142.1 GCA_003483645.1 Verrucomicrobiales bacterium | reverse complement strand
GCCGCCGTCTCAAGGGGATGCACAAGGGGATGGTGCATGTGGGTCGGGTTCCCGATGGGCTTGTGGAGGCTCATGCGCGCCAACAAAGACTTGACCAATTGCGTGGACGACTGGAGCAGGCCATTGCTGCCGAGAATTACGAAGAGGCGGCTGGACTGCGGGATGAAATCCACGAGATCGAGACCAGTGTAGTGACGCAGCCATGATGCGGTTCTCCACCCTGTTAAAGCATCCGGCCGATTGGATGACGGGTGCGGCAAAGGGGACTGGCGTGGTCCTGACCAGTCGCGTGCGCCTCGCGCGTAACCTGCACCGCGAACCGTTTCCGGGGTGGTCCACCAAGGAGCGCCGGATGGGCTTGCTGGAGCGGGTGAAACCCGAGGTGGAAGCACTCCCGGAGATGAAGAATGGGTTCTCGCAGGAACTGGACGGTCTGACCTCTCTCCAGAAGCAGGTCCTCGTCGAGCGGCATCTTATCAGTCGTGAGCAGGCCGCGAGGGGTGAGGGGAGTGCGGCCATCGTCAACCGGAAGCAGGCTCTCTGCCTGATGATCAATGAGGAGGACCACCTTCGCATGCAGGCTATCCGGCCAGGACTGGCCCTGGGCGAGGCCTATGAACTTGTGTCTTCCATTGACACCCAGCTTGAGAGCAACCTTGAGTTCGCGTTTGATCATGAGTTGGGCTATCTGAGTGCCTGTCCCACCAACCTGGGAACCGGCATGCGGGCTTCCGCGATGTTGCATCTTCCCGGGTTGGTGTTAAGCGATCAGATCGCCCAGGTGCTGCAGGCGGTGGGGAAGCTGCAACTGGCGGTACGCGGTTTCTTCGGGGAGGGCACGGAGTCTCTCGGGAACCTCTTTCAGATCTCAAACCAGTCTACCCTCGGGGAGAGTGAAGAGACGATTATTCGGCGTCTTGAGCGTGTGATTGAGCAAGTGGTCTCCCACGAGCGCAACGCCCGGCTGAAACTTTTCGAAGATGACGCCGAGATGGTGTTTGACCGGGTTGGACGGGCTTATGGAACCCTTCGACACGCGCATATCATCGCCTCCAAGGAGGCTCTCAATCTGCTGTCCCTGCTGCGTCTGGGGGCCGAGCTGGAATTTTTCCCGCCCAAGACGGGAGGGACCTGCGATTCACTGCTGATGGAGATTCAGCCGGCCCACCTGCAGCTTCATTCGGGGAAGAAATTGACTCCTGAACAGCGGGATGCGATTCGGGCTGAAATTATCCGGACTCGGTTGCAATCGCTCGATCCGCCTGTTATGAATGAGAGACAAGAGGACGAAGACCGGGAAGACCCTCCTGATACCATTGTTGATTTATGAATAATTTCACCCCGAGGGCGCAACAGGTTCTGGCGCTCGCCCGGAAGGAAGCAGACCGGTTCAACCACAACTATGTGGGCACCGAGCATCTCCTGCTTGGACTGATCAAACTGGGCCAGGGGGTGGCTGTGAGTGTGCTGGAACGCATGGGACTTGATCTGGAGTCGGTGCGCATGGAGGTGGAGAAGCAGGTTGGAACCGGACCGGATCAGAAGGTCTCCGGCAATATTCCCTACACCCCCCGGGTGAAGAAGGTGCTCGCGCTTGCCAACAAGGAAGCCAAGGCTCTTAACCACTCCTACGTCGGAACTGAGCACATCCTGTTGGGCTTGCTTCGCGAAGGGGAGGGGGTTGCGGCCCGCGTGCTCCAGACCCTTGGCGTCGATATTCAGCGCACGCGCAACGAGATTCTGGCGGAGATCGATCCTAACTTTTCCCCGGAGGAATCTGATGATGAATTCGAAGGTTTCGAGGATGACGAAGAACCGATGGAGGGGGGCGGTGAAGGCAAGGCCAAGACGCCGGCCCTGCGGGCTTTCGGGCGGGACCTTACAAAACTTGCCCGGGACGGAGAACTCGACCCCGTGATCGGGCGCGAGACTGAACTCGAACGCGTGATCCAGATCCTGTGTCGCCGGACCAAGAACAATCCTGTGATGGTGGGCGAAGCGGGTGTCGGCAAGACCGCCATAGTGGAAGGTCTGGCCCAGGAGATAGGAGCGGGCAATGTGCCGGAGATCCTGCGGGAGAAGCGCGTGGTAACTCTGGATCTTGCCCTGATGGTGGCGGGGACGAAGTATCGTGGGCAGTTCGAGGAGCGGATCAAGGCCGTCATGGACGAGATCCGCAAGGTAAAGAATGTCATTCTGTTCATCGACGAGTTGCACACCATCGTGGGCGCTGGATCGGCAGAGGGGGCGATGGATGCCTCAAATATCATCAAGCCGTCTCTGAGTCGCGGGGAATTGCAGTGTGTCGGAGCGACCACCCTCAACGAATACCGCAAGTACATTGAGAAGGATGCGGCCCTGGAGCGCCGGTTTCAGCAGGTCAAGGTGGAGGAGCCTTCCGTTGAGGATGCGATCGCCATTCTGCAGGGATTGCAGGACAGGTATGAGGAGCATCACAAGGTGCGGTATTCGCCCGAAGCGATCGAGTCATCCGTGCGCCTGACCTCACGCTACCTGACCGGTCGTTTCCTGCCGGACAAGGCCATTGATGTGCTCGATGAGTCCGGCGCGCGCGCCCGGATCGGGACGCTGACCCGTCCCCCTGAGATCAAGGCCCTGGAGGGAAAGATCGAGGAGATCAACAAGGAGAAGGTGGCCGCGATTAACTCGCAGGACTTTGAGAAGGCGGCTTCGCTGCGAGATACCGAAAAGCAGACCAAGAAGGAACTGGAGGATCTCATCGGTTCTTGGAAGTCCGAGAGCGAGGAGAAGGTGGTGGACGTCGACGAGGATGACATCATGACGGTGGTGGCCAAGTGGACCGGCGTGCCACTCCAGCGCATGGAGGAGAAAGAGACCGAGAAACTCCTCCGCATGGAGGAAGAACTGAAGCATCACGTGGTGGGCCAGCATGCGGCGGTGGTTGCCATTTCGAAAGCTCTCCGGCGTTCACGGGCGGACCTCAAGGATCCGCGGCGCCCAATCGGGAGCTTTCTCTTCCTGGGTCCTACCGGGGTGGGTAAGACCTATCTGGCCCGCAACCTCGCCGAATTCATGTTCGGCGACCCGGAGGCGCTCATTCAGATCGACATGTCGGAGTACATGGAAAAATTCACCTCCAGTCGGTTGATAGGGTCGCCTCCCGGCTATGTCGGCTACGAAGAGGGGGGGCAACTCTCCGAGGCGGTGCGCCGTCGTCCCTATTCAGTGGTGCTTTTTGATGAGATAGAGAAGGCGCACCCGGATGTCATGAACCTTCTTCTCCAGATTCTGGAAGAGGGAATGATCACGGATAGCTTCGGCCGCAAGATCGATTTCCGTAACACCATCATCATCATGACCTCCAATGTGGGGGCGCAGACCATCAAGCGCCAGACCTCGCTGGGATTTGGAGCGATGAGTGAGGGGCATGCCGATTTTGAGGGCATGAAGGAAAAGATCATGGAAGAGGCCAAGAAGGAGTATAAACCGGAGTTCCTGAATCGCCTCGACGACCTGGTGGTCTTCAGGATGCTTGAGAAGGACAGCCTCTCCGCCATTGTGGATCTCGAAATCGACAAGCTTCTGGTGCGCCTCAGGGAAAAGGAGATCGAACTGGAACTGGATGCCTCGGCCCGCGATTTCCTCATTACGGAAGGATACGACCCGAACTTCGGAGCCCGTCCAATGCGCCGCGCGGTAGAGCGTCATCTTGAGGATCCTCTGGCGGAGGCTCTTCTTCGGGCGGAATTCAAGGCAGGCGACCTGGTAGCAGTAAGCCATGAGAAGGACGCCAAGGAACTTTCCCTGGAGGTCAAGCCTTCCAAGCCTGAGCCGGACGAGGCAGAGGTGACCGGCTAGCAGGATGGGGAAGGGCCCCGCGACCGCGCGAAGAAATCCATTGTCCCGGTAGTGGGTCGCTGAGGATCGGCTTGGTTCCGTTATTGCGGGTGGAATCTGAAGATGCGCCGCCTGGCGTAACCTCAGGGCCTCTCCGATTCAACTGCCCGGGACCGTGGTGTTTTGACTCAGCCTGCCGGGCTTCCTTGCTCAGGTTGAGAAACAACGGTGGCGGCAGTCTCGGGGGGGCGTTGTCCTGTTTTTTCCGGTGGATGGCCTGTAGCGGGAGAGCTATTTCAAAGCGGGCTGATCCGGGGACCGCTTGGGACCGTTGCAGAACGGACTCTACGCGGAGAATCAATTCCTTGGGGCTGAAGGGTTTTGTGAGGTAGTCGTCAGCCCCCGCTTCAAGGCCCTGGATACGGTCCTCTGTCTGAGCACGGGCGGTCTAACATAATGACCGGAGTTCTACTGGTGCGGGAATCCCGCCGAAGATCCTTGAAGACAGAGAACCCGTCCTTGCCGGGCAGCATGAGGTCCAGGAGTATCAGGTCCTGTTCCTCCACCAACGCCGTGTCCAGACCGGAGATGCCATCGTGGGCGATGACAGTGGTGTAGCCGGCCCGATCCAGGTTGAATGCGATAAGCTCCGCTATATCCGGTTCGTCTTCGACAATCAGGATCTTATGCATGGTCCGGGCTCCGTTACCCTTTTCCATGAAGTTTCGCCTTTCCTCAAATGTGACGAATTCGTTAGAGACGTCAACGAAGTGCTTTACCTTTTGCGGTGTTCCGCATGCCAGTCCCGGTAAACCTGCGGGGAGATTTCCGAGGGCTTGATCTCGCTTCGGCCACCCCAGAAGACATTGGTGTAGGATACCGGAATTCCGGCCTCCTGGAGGTGGCTATCGATGGCGGCCTTATGAGTCAGGACAGTGTCCTTCACAGAACCGTGGACCACTCCCATGATGTTCACATTCCCGAATTCGGGCCCACCCTCCCGCCAGTAGGCATGTGTCATACAGTGGTGGCGGCCCACCTCGCCGCCGGCCTCGACTTCCCGTCCCGGTGGGACGGCCCAGTGAAAGAGGCCGTTGAAGCGCGTTACGCGTTTGCCTGTTTTGGAGGGTTTGATGTGTTCGAGGAAGGTTGAAAAGCGTCCGATGACTTTCTTGGTATTGAGGGTGTGAGCTACCTCAAAGAACCGACTCAGGGAAACTCCTGCCAGTTCGGCGCGCTGATCCCACGGATGCTCTGCGATCTCATCCGGTTGCAGTTCTTCCTTCATGGCGATGAGCACTCTCCACTCTTCCTCGTCCAGTTCCACGGTGGTAGTGGTCATCATCTGGGCTGGGTTGTCGATCCGTGCGCCGGGTTTCAAGCCCCTGCGGCGGACGTGACCGACTCCAAGGGCGAAGAGTCCCCTGGCAGGCATGAGGAGGAACCCGTCCGCTCCCACGAGGCGTTGAAGAACTTCACCGTGCTCCTGCAGGGATTCTCCCTGGGGCACCTTGAGAGTGGTCCAGAGACGGTAGACCGAACCGGAGACCTCTTCGTCGGTGGAGCGAATGACCACGTGTCCGGAGAAAGGATCATCGTTGGCCATGAAATCGAAGGCGTCATTGAGTTTATCATGGTCCACTTTCCATGCCACGAGGGCACCGTGAGCCAGTTTGGTAGCCAGCAGGGTTTGACGCACACGCCGGATGACTCCGGCTTTTAACATGGCGTGAATGCGTTCTAGAACTGTTTCCAGTGGAACACCGGACTGATGAGCAATGACGTGAAAGGGCTGCTCCTGAAATCCCTCCACGAGGTCTTCGGAAACAGAGAGGATACGCGCGTTAGTCGCGTCGTCGTGCTCGGTAGGGATACTCATGGAGTTCGGGAGCAAATGCTCGTGGAGCAGGTGCTGGGGGGCTGTGTGAATTTTTCGGGATTGCGCGGCCAATATGGATGGCTCCGGTCTAGTCCGAAACAAATTTTTCACGGATGAAGGAAAGGGCCGTGTCCCGCTCGTAGAGTCGGCCTTCAAGTTGCTCGGTCTGCACGAATTCGAGGATCTCGCTGAAGAGAGGACCCGGTTCGAAGCCGAGGCTGATCAAGTCGTGTCCGCTCACGAGGGGAGGGGGAATGAGAGGTTCGCTGGCGAACTCGTCCGCCTTGGTCTGCAGGAATTCAATATTGTCCAGCATGCCATGACTGCTGGTGCAGTCCACGCGATGCAGTTCCAGTTCATTCTCGTAGGTGGAGCGTGCCATGAAGCGTTTGAGCTTTGCGGTGCGCATGCGCTGGACGTTCATGAAGTTCATGTGGTTGGCCACCATGGAAGATACGTCATCGATGATCTGGTTTGAGTAGCGGAGACGCCGCAGGATCTCCTCGGTCATGTGCGCGCCAAGGCGGTCATGTCCACTGTTCCGGATGCGCCCGGTTTCATCGACTGTAAAGGTGGGGGGCTTGGCAATGTCATGCAGCATGACGGATAGCGCGAGTTCCAGGGAAGGGCTCTCTCCGAGGAGTTCGAGCATGATCAGGGTGTGGACATAGACGTCTCCTTCCGGGTGGAACTGGGGTGGTTGTTCACATCCCTGCAGGGCCAGGAACTCCGGCACGATGAACTCCATGAGTCCGCTTTCGACAAGGAGTTCCATCCCAAGCCGTCGTGAGGAATGCGTGATAATCTTGTCAAACTCATCCCTGATGCGTTCGGGGCTCACCCGTTGCAGCAGTGAAGCGTCTGCGCACAGCGCCTCCCAGGTGGCGGGATCGATTTTGAAACCGGTGTAGATGACAAACCGCAGAGCCCGCAGGAGACGGAGGGCGTCTTCCTCGAATCGTGCGCGGGGTATTCCAATTGCACGCAGGACGCCGGCCTCGAGATCCTTCCGCCCTCCGACGTAGTCGAGAATCTCCCCGCTAATGGGATCCTCAAATAGGCCATTGATGGTGAAGTCGCGGCGCTTGGCGTCTTCCTCGGCATTGGTAAAGGTCACGCTGTCAGGATGGCGTCCATCAAGATAAGTGCCGTCTGAGCGGAATGTCGCGACCTGAAACTGATATCCACTTTCGCGAACGATGATCACGCCGAAATGAGCGCCCACCTCATCGCTTCCGGGAAAGAGATGAAGGACTTCTTCTGGTCGCGCCGAGGTTGCAATGTCGTAGTCATCGGGTTCCCTGTCGAGCAGGGTGTCCCGGACACAGCCCCCGGCGAACAACGCCTGGTGCCCCGCACCGGTGAGGCGGCGCGCGACAGACTCGGCGGCTTGGCGGAGCGGGTGCACGGAGTTTCCAAAGCATAACCTGGCGCGGGAACAAATGTTATTTTCGAAATCCGAAGGAAAGGGCATACTGTATGGCAGATGGAGGACATCCTGAGACTCCCGATCTGGTGCTACTGCATGTTCGTGATGGGAGCCTGCATAGGATCCTATCTCAATGTGGTGATTTACCGTTGGCCGCGCGAAGATCTCTCTGTCACGGAGCCCGCGCGGTCGTTCTGTCCGATCTGCAGAAGTGACATTCCCTGGTTCCGCAATATCCCGATCGTGACGTGGATCCTGCAGCGAGGGAAGTGTGCCGAGTGCAGGGCGCCTATCGCCTTTCGCTACGTTTTCGTTGAGATCCTGACCGCGGTTCTTTTCCTCACCGGGTGGTATATCTTTGTTACCAATCATACGCCGATTTCCCCTGTTGCAGCAGCGCTGGTGGCAGTTCTCTCCGTGCTTCTGATCTGTATTGCCTGGATCGATGCCGATCTCATGGTGGTGCCAGTCGATTTCTGCTGGTGGGGGATGGGTGCTGGTCTGCTGGGGGCCTGTCTCGATCCCACCCTGGTGACGCTGGATGGCGAACCACAGTCGATACACTGGTGGCAGGGAGGGGTGCAGGCGCTCTATGGAATGGCCCTTGGATGGGGAGGCCTGGCTTTTGTGGTGTACCTCGGGAAAAAGCTCATGGGGATCAAGCGGTTCGAGTTCTCCCAGGCGCACGAATGGTACCTGCGTGAGCCCGAATCAGAGGAAGAGCAACTGTGTTTCGTTCTCAAGATGCCCAGGAAGGATGTGGAGGGGGAGTTTGAGGAGGACATGTATGCCTGGGGCGACCTCTTTTTCCGCGACTACGATCGCCTTGAGATCGAGGGGCACGGTATCCTGAAGGACGGTGAGCGAACCAAAGCCACCCGGATCGTCATCAGCCGCGAGATGGTCCAGATGGGAGGCGAGGAATATTCCATCGCAGACATGAAATCTCTGGAAGGCAAGGCTACCCGGGTGATGATTCCCCGTGAAGCGATGGGCGACGGAGACCCTCCCCTCCTTGGCCTGATCGGTGCCTTCATCGGCTGGCACGGCGTTGTTTTCGCGCTTTTTGCAGCCTGTATCTTTGCCATCCTGTGGGCCATCCCGGCCCGTATTGGGTTTGGCCGGCAGTTGCCCTTCGGGCCCTTCCTGGCCCTGGGAGGTGCGGCCTGGATCTTCGGTGGATGGAGCTTGTGGGAGTGGTATTTCGAATCGCTGGCGGGATTCGGCAATCCGGCACAAAGCGGGAGATGATCGGAACTTCAAATCCCCGCCTGCGGGCC
>DMYM01000060.1 GCA_003483645.1 Verrucomicrobiales bacterium | reverse complement strand
TCTCGCTGCGGTAATTGTCGAGGCGTTGTTGCAGGCTTGCCACATCGCGCAGGGGAATGTTCGGCTGTCCCGCCATCCGGAGGCGGGGTTTTTTCCAGAGCACGTGGTCGCCATCGTCTCCGTCCCCCGCCGTTCCGGCAGCCAGGTAGATGGTGAGGTCTTCTCCGTTACCGGGATCCGTGAGAGCCATTGAGAATTCCTGGCTCGATTGGATTGGTGTTACCGGCTCCAGCCATCTCGTTGGTCCGCCGGCGCGGCCAATGTGTCCAATACTACTGAATTTCCAGAGGGCCTTCTGCCACGTTCCCACCTCGGCGGTGAGGGTTGCGACCTCGTTGACGGAGGTCTTGCGCCAACGGGCCCGAAGGGGGTCGAGAACCGGCGCCCCGGGTCCATCATTCCCGGCGAGGGAATCTTCCAGCAGGGCGAGATACTTCGGGCTGAGCCCGTCCCGTGATCCGCCCAGGGTAGCGGCAAGGTATCGTTCGATGGGGAGGAGACCGCCCTGATTGGTGTTGAACTTGATGCCCTGCAGATTCACCGGGGCGCCTTTGCCCTGGATGGTGTAATTGCGGTAGATTTCCTGGATGCGAGCCATCAGTTCGTTGGTCTTGTCGCGTTGCGTGGTGAATGCGGAGAAGCCGATTCCATCCGGCAGCAACACCGCGTGCGCTGCGATTTCCTTAGCGGCGGCCAGATACTTCTCGACCAGCGAAGGTGACATCACGAGTGCCTCGCCAGTATTCGTGAATCCCTCTCCGGCCGCACTGTCGACCGGAAACTCCCGGGCGGGATCGAGCGAGGAGACACCGGTGAGATCCCGCACCGTGTAGGTGTACTCGGAATTGCTCAGACGGCGGAGGAGAACGGGACCGGGATCTCCCGCCTGGGCGAGGGCTTCGGTGTCGAGGTAGCGCTTTGCCCACCCGATCAGGACGGCGCGTTCCGCCTCGCTCGGCGGTTTGCGGTTTTTCTTTTTCGGAGGCATTTCTCCGTTCTCGAGCTGGGCTACGACGTGTTGCCATGTCTTGATGTTCTTCCTCACTTCGGCAAGACCCGTGAAGCGTTCGAGATCGAGTTCACCCTTCTTGCTTGAGGCCTCGTCGTGGCAGTCGAGGCAATAACGACTCAGGAGTGGGAGGATAGTGGAGTGGTATTCTTTTCCAAGGGTGGCAAAGTCCTCAGGAGGAGCCGACCAGGCGAGGCCCAGTCCCATGGCTGAGGCGGCAAGGAGGCCGGAAATAAAACGCTTCATCTTATCGGGTTACATCTGGGGGACTCAGCGTTGGGCAGTTAAAGACAAACGATCATTACCGTCAAGGTCGCGCTTGGATCGAATCAACGGACATATTATGAGTAGCCTGTGCGGATGCTTGGCGCGGTGCAGGATCGACAAGGTGAGGGACAGCGGTTCGTTGTTCCGTTCCTTCTCCTTCGGGTGTGTTGGGGGATGGTCCTGCTTCTGTCGGCCCTGACTCCGGCCGAGGCGGCGGGCAGGCGCGGGTTGATCCTGCGCCTGGACTCTTCCACAGGCCGGAGCGATGCCCGGGCGGTTCGTTTGGTAGCGCTCCATGTTCCCGTCGGCCAGAGCGTTTCACCCTTCCTCCAGGCCGGAGCGTTTATCGCCAGGTGGGAAGGCAAGCTGGTTCTCGAGAAACGGAGCCGGCTGATTTTTCATCTTGAGGGGACAGGTCAGGCCAGGGCCCTCATTGATGGCGAGGTCATGGTTGCGGCCATCGGGACGCCAAGCGAATCCGAGCGTCTGCGGAGTGGGGAGCATGAGTTTGTGGTGGAGTATACGCCGCCGCCGGAGGGTGTTGCCGCCTTGCGGCTTTTCTGGGAAGGGCGCGACTTCGCCCGGGAACCGGTCCCGGCCACTATCTTCACCCACGATCCGGAAGATGCCGCCCTGGAGAAGAAGTGGTCCTTCCGACGGGGTCGTAGCCTGGTGGCCGAAAAGCGCTGCGCATCCTGTCATGACTCCGGTGCCAAGGCGGTGATGCCGGAATTGCTCCTCAAGGCACCCTCGCTGGACGGGATTGGAAATCGCCTGCGGCAGGACTGGCTCACCAGGTGGATCAGTAACCCGAAAGCGTCCCGGTCCTCGGCGCACATGCCGGCGGTCTTCCGGAGAGAAGGCGCGGAGGAGAAGGCCGCGCACATTGCGGCTTACCTCGTTGCCGATTCTTCCGGGCTCCATGCGGGTGTTGCGGCAACTCCGGCGCAGGTCAGGGAGGGCGGACACATCTTTCATCAGCAGGGCTGCATCGCCTGTCATACCCTGGACCAGAAGGGAGACGGAGAGCGCATCGGTCTGGGAGGAGTGGGCACGAAGTTCCGCGAGGGAGCACTGGGAGAGTTCCTGCGGACCCCATCGAGATTTCACGAGGGCACCCGCATGCCGACCTTTCAGTTCAGTGGGGAGGAAGCGTCTGCGGTGGCGGGTTTCCTGCGCTCCCTGGGGGAGGATTCCGGTGCCGCCTCCCTGGATGGAGATGCGGTCAAGGGACAGGTCCTGGCCAGATCGGCCGGGTGCTTCAACTGCCACCGGCGCAAGGGGGAGACCAGGGGCGAAGGAAGCAGGATTGGCCTCTTCGCCCTCAAGTCGGCAGAGTGTTCCGGGGTGCACTACGATTTGTCCGGGGGAGAAAAAGCGGCTCTCTCCGGTTTCCTCTCCCAGGAATCCAACAACGAGTCTCTGGCCCGGTGGGTTCCCGCTGAATTTGCGGAGCGGCAGTACCACGGCTTGCGTTGCAATGCCTGTCACGCGCGGGACGGGGAGGAGACCCTGTGGGACAAGTTCGCGGAGGAGGTCTCCCATCTTAAGCCGTCCGAGCGTGCAGTGGACGAGGAAAAGCCCGCCATTCTGACCGGTCCCCCGCCGCTTAATCACCTCGGGGTGAAGCTGCGTCCGGGCTGGCGGACGAAACTGTTCGCGGGGGAGATCCAGCCCAAGGTGCGCAAGTGGCTTCCAGCCCGCATGCCTGCCTTTCCCGCCCGGGCGCGTCATCTGTCCCTCGGTTTCAGCCATGCGGCGGGACGTTCCGCGGAGGATAACGAGCGAGGGGTTCTCGATCCCGCCAAGGTCAAGGTGGGCGAGGCCATGACGGGGCTGGAAGGTGGATTGAGCTGCGGAACGTGCCACGGGATAGCGGAGAAACCGGCCATTGCGGTCTTTGAGGGTGAAGGGCCGAACCTGCGTGCTGCCGGGGCGCGACTCACCCGCGAGTACTTCCACCTCTGGATGAATGATCCGCCCCGGGCCTGGCCCGGCACGATCATGCCCAAGTATGCGCTCGACGGCAAAACGCCTCTCACTCAGTTCTACGACGGTGATTCCCACAAGCAGTTCGAGGCCGTTTACGAATATCTGCAATTCCTTTCCCGAAAGTAAGACCATGAAGAACATCCTCTCCACTCTCACCCTTGCCCTTTTGACTCTCCCTCTCCCGGCTGCCCCGGGCCTCATCGGGGAATACTTCAAACTGGAGGACAAGCTGGGGGACGAATTCGAAGTGCCGGTGGGCCTGAATCCGTGGTTCGTGCGGATCGACAAGACAGTGAGTTTTGCACAGAGCAGGGGTGAGTTCCACGGATCGAAGCTGGCCGAGAACTTCATGGTGCGCTGGAGCGGTGCGATCACGGTCCCCAAGGCAGGGAGCTACCTCTTTGCCCTCAACTCAAAGGACGGTTCCCGGCTCCATGTCGGTGACAAGCTTGTGGTCGACAACTGGGGGCCGCATCCCATGAAGCAGCAGAGCGGCACAGTGCAGTTGCGGGCCGGGGCCCATCCCGTCAGGCTCGTGTATCACAATACGGACGTGGGAGGAGGTTGCCTGTTGAAATGGATGTCCCCGGCCGGGAAGCTCCAGACCGTGCCTGCCTCGGTGCTCTTTCACGACGCAGGGAAGCTGAGCGGTATCAAGTGGGACCAGGAGGTCTTCGCGGGGGCGGTTGGCCCGAACACCCCTCCGGCCAAGCCGGTGTCGGGATCGCTGCCGCAGAAGTTCGGCAACTTCGTGGGGACCGCGCTGCGGGTCGGCAAGGATCCCAGGGGAGACAACGTGGCCTTCCGGGCCCAGATCATCCGGCTCGATGCCCAGGGAGCGGCCTGCGTGGCTTTTGATGCGGACACCATGCGAATGGCGGCGGGCTGGACGCAGGGCGGGCTGAAGCTGGAGGGTCTCCCCTTCACGGGAGGGCACGGAGCGTTCCCCTCCCACAACGGGGCCAAGGTGTTCACCAACCAGGCTGCGCCGGGCTGGGCCAACGCGCAGGGGAGCCTGGCCGAACCAAGGGTGCCGGAGGACGGCAAGTATCCGCCCCTCGGCCCCCTTCCCAAAGCCCAGGCTCACTACAAGGGACTTTATGTGCACGGAGACAAGACCGTCCTGCGCTATACGGTGGGCGCGGATCCGGTTCTGGAACTCCCGGCTCTCGAGAACGGTCTCATCACCCGGACCATCCAAGGCAAGTTCACCCGGCCTGCGGTGATGGTGCTGGCTGATGAAAAGGGGGCTCCCGGGCTCCAGATCGTGGGAGCCACTTGGAAACCGGGCGTGGTAGACGGCCGCATTGTCCTGAAGATTCCCGTGGGCATGGCGCACTTCAAGGTGATCTACGGGAGTGGGAGCGTGTCGGAGACTCTGGAAGATCTGACCCTGCTCATGAAGGGCGGACCTGCCCGCTGGACCGAGACCGTGACCACCGCCGGGCAACTGGCCAAGGACGATGGGAAGGCTGCCTACGTTCTCGACCGGTTGACCGTGCCCTACCAGAACCCCTACGGAATGAAGATGCGCATCGGGGGTTTCGACTTTTTCAGCGATCCCTCCAGGGCGGCAGTGTGCACCTGGGATGGCGATGTCTGGATCGTCAGCGGTATTGATGAAAACCTGGAGGAGCTCACCTGGAAACGAGTGGGAGCTGGTGGGCACGAAACCCTGGGGCTTACTGTCGTGGACGATGTGATCTACACGGTGGCGGACGACCAGATCACGCGCTACCATGACTTCAACGGCGATGGAGAGACGGACTACTACGAGAACTTCAACAATGACTGGGAGCTCACCAGCGGATTCCATGCCTTCTGCTTCGACCTGCAGACCGGGCCGCGGGGTGAGTTCTACTTCGCCTTCGGCAGTCCGGTCCG
>DMYM01000261.1 GCA_003483645.1 Verrucomicrobiales bacterium | reverse complement strand
CGCATCATGATGCATTGAGGGGAACGAGTGATTACTCGGCACACCCGACCGCGAGCCGATGAGAAAGGAGGCTCTTGCAATGACGGATTCAGTGGTAGTCCTTGCCTATAACTTCCCACATCGGAAGACTCAGGACTTCCTCTTCCGCCTTTTCGCGGAAGGCATCTGTGTGGAGCATGTGCTGGCGGCTGATCCGGTGAAGCTTAACGTTCCATCAAGTTCAATCCGTTCGAAGCTGCGCCACGGGGCCCTGATCGAACCCGTAAAGGTTGCGAAGGCGATTGGAGCCAATTACCATGTGGTTCCGCATCAGGGGAATCAGATCAACGACCTTCTCGAGGTGATCAAGCCCACCATCGGCGTGATTTCGGGCGCGCGCATTCTGAAGGGTCCGGTGATCGATCGTTTCTCGACCGGCATCATCAATTTCCACCCCGGCCTGATTCCCGAGGTGCGGGGGTTGGATGCCCTCTTCTGGTCCATCAGTAAGGATGTGCCGCTGGGGGTTACCTCACACCTTATCGATCAACGGGTGGATGCGGGCCGCCTTCTGGAGCGGCGGGAGATTTCCATGGTCACGGATGATACGATCTTCGACTTGTCCGAGCGGCTTTATGAGACCCAGATTGACATGCTCGTGACCGCGATTGAACGGGCCCGGACGGGGGAGTGGGAGGAGATCAACTACGAGTCCACTGAATACAACAGGAAGATGCCGGCCGAACGTGAAGCGGAGATTGTGGAACTCCTGCCGGCCTACCTGAAACGCCGAACCAATGACTGACCGACAGTCCCGCTGAGGTAGTCCGCGGGAGCACTCTCATCAAGGGCGGTTCCAATGCCTCCTGTGCTCGATCTTTAAAGAATCCTTGAAACGACTTCCATGAAAGTTCCTCTCCTCGACGTCAACGCGCAGAATCTTCCCCTGGAAGAAGAACTGACCGCGGCCTTCACCCGGGTGCTGCACTCGGGCCGTTTCATCATGGGCCCCGAGGTGGAAGCCCTGGAAGCAGAGGTGGCCGAGTTTGTGGGAGCCCGGCACGGGATTGGAGTGACCTCCGGGACGGACGCCATCCTGGTGGCTCTCATGGCACTTGATATTGGTCCGGGTGACGAAGTGCTCTGTCCCGCCTTCACCTTCTTCGCGACGGCCGGGTGCATTTCCCGGACGGGGGCAACCCCGGTCTTCGTGGATGCCTGTCCCGGGTGCTTCAATCTGGACGTC
This sequence comes from Verrucomicrobiales bacterium, assembly GCA_003483645.1. Lineage (GTDB taxonomy): Bacteria > Verrucomicrobiota > Verrucomicrobiia > Verrucomicrobiales > Akkermansiaceae > Roseibacillus_B. Next base: position 11,620 of record DMYM01000261.1, on the reverse strand, counting down.
GACGATGCGGCCCGCAAGATGACGGAGCGCACCAAGGCCATCATCCCGGTCCACCTCTTCGGCCAATCCGCGGAAATGGATGCCGTCATGGCGCTGGCCCGGGAACACAACCTCCGCGTCATCGAGGATGGAGCGCAGGCCATCGGGGCGCGCTACAGGGGACGCGGCTGTGGTTCGATGGGGGACTTCGGAACCTACAGCTTTTTCCCGTCCAAGAATCTGGGCGGGTTCGGTGACGGCGGGATGGTGGTCTGCAACGACGACGACCTCGCGGAGCGGGCCCGTATTCTGCGCATGCATGGGTCCAAGCCGAAATACTTTCACCGCGAAGTGGGGGGGAATTTCCGCCTCGATCCTCTGCAGGCCGCCCTCCTCAGGGTCAAGCTGCGCCGTTACGGCGACTACACCAGGGCCCGCCAGGAGAATGCCGCCTACTACACCGGGAAGTTGTCCGCTCTCCAAGGGGTGGTGGCGGGGACCCCGGCGCGCTGCTGCTGCGCCGGCGGTCAGGAAGAATCCCCAGGTGACGCCAGGGTCGTCCTGCCCACCTGCTGCGAGCACAACGAGCATATCTGGAACCAGTTTACCCTGCGGGTGCGTGGGGAGGGCCGGCGCGACGCCCTCAGGAAGCATCTGGGCACCCGCGAGATAGGATCTGAGATCTATTATCCTCTCACGATGGACCAGCAGGAGTGCTTCACCAACCTTCCGGAGAGGAGCCGGACGGGGAACGAAGCAGCCCACCTGCTGGCAACAGAAGCGCTGAGCATACCGATTTATCCCGAGCTTAGGCGGGAGATGCAGGATCATGTGGTAACGGCCCTTGAAGAGTTCCTGGGAGGGGATTAAGCTGACAAAGGCATGATGGTGATTCTCTACGATGGAGAGTGCAGCTTCTGCTCGGCCACCATTCAGTTCATCCTGAAGCGGGATCGTCAGGGGATCTTCCACTTTGCTTCGATCCAGTCAAAGGCAGGCCGCCGGCTGTTGCGCGATCACGGGGTGGACGAACCCGATCTGGACACCATGTTCCTGCTTGAGGACGGACACCTCTCCGAGCGCAGCACGGCCGCCCTGCGCATCGGAACGCGGTTGCCCCGATATGGGCTCCTGGCCGCCCTCGGGCTTTGGGTGCCTCGCTTCCTGCGGGATTGGTGCTACGGCCTGGTGGCCCGCAACCGGTATTGGCTACGGGACAGGGAAAGCTGCCTGCTCCCCACCGAGGAACAGCGGGCGAGGTTTCATGACCAGCAGGATTAAGGGAGCAATTCGCTTGATGCGGGCATCGTTCGCAACGAAACTAAAGGGCCTTCCCTCACCAGCATGAAAAGAATTCCACGCTGCCGTCTCCTGGCTGTTGTCCTGGCTTTCAGCATGACCGTGCCGGTGCTGGCGGATGTTGCGGAGACCGTCGAAAAGTACCGGACTTCGTTTGAGAAGCGGATGAACGCCGAACTGGACGAACATGGGAAGGCGGCCCGGGATCTGCGACTCAACTACCTTGAAGTACTGAACAAGCTCAAGGTGGAGCTGGGGAGAGCCGAGAATCTCAAGGGCGCCACCCAGGTTCTGGCAGAGATCGAGATGATTGAAGATGGGGAGGAGTCCAAGGAGCTTCCTGCCGATGCCGACTTTCGTTTCAAACGGGTGCGCGAGAAATGGGAGAGGGGATTGGCGGAGATCCGTTCTGCCCGTAGCAAGAAACTGAAGACAACAGTGGAATTCTATCTGAAGGCCCTTGATATCGAGAAACGGCGGCTGACGCGGGCGGGTGAGATCAAGGAGGCTCTGGTCATCGAGGAAGAAGAAAAGCGGGTTGGGGATCTCCCGGAGGTGAAAGCCCTGGCCAATACCCCCGAGCCTGGCCAGCCAGCCGATGAGGATCTGCAGGACCTTGCCCTGGCTTCAAGGGGTGCCAAGGCGTCGGGCGGCAAGGAGGCGGATCTGATGATCGATGGGAAGACAAAGCACGATAAGCACAAGGGATACGCCTATGCCACAAATCCGTGCAGCTTCATGGTGGATCTGGGCGCGGTCCATACCATTAACAGGATTCGTCTCTTCCTCTACGATCTCGACAACCGGAGATATGGCTACCGGATTTTCGTCTCGGAGGATGGGGCCTCGTGGAACCAGGTCCGCTCAAATCCAAGAGCCCGTGGCGGATGGCAGGAGATCGGACTGGAAGACACGAAACTCCAGTTTATCAGGGTGCACGGACTCAGTAATACCGAGAACCGCAATTTCCACGTGGTGGAAATCGAGGCTTACGGGTCGTAGCGGTCGGGAGTGCTCTCATTGTCAGGGACCTCAGGGAGGCTGATCCCGGCCCATGATTCCCGGGGCGGCCGGGAATTCCAGTTTGTAAGGATGGAGAGGATTTGCCCCCGATGTCATTTGAAACTTCAGAGATGGTTGGATTGGACCGATGGCCGGCAAGCTGAATGGTGACCAGGTCACGGACATTCAAGGCATTGATTTTTGCCTCGAGCAACGCAGCCACAGCGGTGGTGACCCTGGTGATTGCGGCCGTGCTCTCCCGGGTCTTCGACAAGATCGATTATGCGACCTACCGGCAGACTCTCCTGGTCTACCAGTTTTCCGGACCTCTTCTCGCGCTGGGTCTTCCGGCGGCACTGTTCTATTTCCTGCCCGGCGAGACGAGCAGGATCCGCGCAGTGCTGTTGGAGAACCTGATTCTGCTGGGAGTTCTGGGGGGAAGTTTTTCGCTCTTTCTGGTCTTCGGGGGGAATGTGTTCGTCGCCGAGCAGTTCTCCAATCCGGAACTAGAAGAGACCCTGCTGGTTTTCGCGCTGTATCCCGTTCTCTTCCTCCCCACCACGGCAGTGAGCGCAGTGCTGGTGGTGCAGGAAAAGGTTCAATGGCTTTTCCTGCATACGGTGGTCACCCGTCTCTCCCGACTTTTCCTGGTCCTTGGGGTGGTGTGGCTGTGTGCGGCCGGACCACTGGGAGCGGTGGGTGCGATGACGGTGTCGGGAGGGATTGTGTTTGCTTCGGGGATCTACCTCATGTTCCGCGCGGTGCCGCGCAGCGAGGTGTCGCGGCCGACCCTCAGAGGGATGTCATCGCAGCTGAAGTATGCGGTGCCGATCGGGCTCGCCCTCATGCTGGAGAAACTTGCGATGGGGATCGACCAGGTTCTCGTCTCGGCACTCTGCAGCCCCCGGGAATTCGCGGTTTTCGTCAACGGGGCGATGGAGATTCCATTCATCCGGATGATCACGGTGCCTGCCACCGCGGTGGTGCTTCCCGAACTGGTGGCCTTTTATAAGAACAACCAGAAGGGGGAGGCTCTTGAACTATGGCGCAAAGCTGCCCGCAAGGTTTCGGTGGTTCTGCTGCCTATCGGGGGAGTCCTGTTCGTGATTGCGCCGGAACTGATGACCTTGCTCTATTCCAGCGAATACATCGAAAGTTCCCGGCCCCTGCGCATCTACCTGCTCCTGCTTCCGGCCCGCCTGATATTTTTTGGAGCGATCTTCCAGGCAGCGGGCCGGACGGACCTGATCCTGAAGCGGGCGGTCGGGACCCTGGTTCTGAACACCTTGGTGAGTTACCCCCTGATTTACTACTTTGGGATCGAAGGAGCAGCCTGGGGAACCGTGATAGTGTTCTGGGGTTACGTCATTCCCTACTGCATCGGATACTGCAGCCGGTTGCTTGAGGTAAGATGGTTTGAGCTCATGCCCTATCGCCAGGTTGGTCTGATGATCCTCATGATGATAGTGGCCGGGGTTGCCGCAACGGCGTTGCAGCAGTTGCTGCCCTTTGAAAACACCCTGATCGTTGCCATGACGACCACCGCAATGTTCCTGGTGTTCCTTGGTCCGCCATTCTTCCTCCTCTATCGAAAAGACCTGAAGGGATACTGGCACACCGTCCGGCATCGGCTGGGGGGGCGTGGCGATCGCAGGGCTTCCTAGGGCAGGGATGAACGGCAGAGCAGAATCTGATTTCGAGCCATGAAATGTCTTACCGTCATCGGGGCGCGCCCCCAGTTTATCAAGGCCGCACCCGTCAGTCGTGCCTTCGCAGCGGTGGGGATCGAACAAGTGCTGGTGCATACGGGCCAGCACTATGACTTTGAAATGTCCGAGGTCTTCTTCCAGGAGCTGGAGATTCCTCCCCCACGGCATAGCCTGGGACTGGGAGGCGGCACCCATGGGGTGATGACGGGGCGGATGCTGGAGGGAATTGAGAAGATTCTGTCAGAGGACCGGCCGGACTGGGTGCTGGTTTACGGGGATACCAATTCCACCCTGGCGGGGGCCCTGGCGGCCGCCAAGCTGCACATTCCTGTCTGTCATGTTGAGTCCGGCCTGCGTTCGTGGAACCGCCGCATGCCGGAGGAGATCAACCGGGTGCTCACGGATCACATCTCCAACCGTCTTTTCTGCTCCAGTGAACTGGCGGTGGAGAACCTGCGGCGGGAAGGAATCACGGCGGGGGTGGAGATGGTGGGAGACGTGATGGCAGATACCAACAAGCTGGCGCAGGAGGTGGTGGCAGGGCGCTCTGCAGAATTCTGGAAGGCTGCCAATCCGGACATGCTGGCGGATGAGTTCGCTCTCTTAACGCTTCACCGGGCCGAGAACACCGATGATCCCGTGCGGTTCCGGGCTCTGGTGGAACAGCTCAACAGCCTGAATATCCAGGTGGTGTTCCCGGTTCATCCCCGCACGCGGAAGGCTCTTTTGCGGGAGGAATTGTCGTTGGGCGACCACATTGTCACAATAGACCCGGTCGGCTATCTGGAGATGGTTCTGCTCCTGGATCAGGCCCGGTTGGTTCTCACCGATTCAGGAGGTTTGCAGAAGGAAGCCTACTGGGGAAAAACCCCCTGCCTGACCCTCCGGACGGAAACCGAGTGGGTGGAAACAGTGGAGGCAGGCTGGAACGTGGTTCTGGGTGAGGAGGTGGAATCGTTGGCCAACCTGGTAGCAGAGTCTGAGCCCCCCCCTTCGTGGGAGCCCCTTTACGGGGACGGGAATGCGGCGGGCAGGATCGTGGCGGCCCTTTCAATCTGAATGATCATTTATCATTATCCCAGGGAACTCGATCCGGAAGCAGCGGTTGGGTCCGCCTTGCGTCCACTTCGAATGCTGGAAGCCTTCAGATCTCTCGGCGAGGAGGTTATCGAGATCAGCGGAAGGGGGATGGCCCGGGTGGGGAAGGCTGCCGCGCTGGACGGGGCCCTGGAGAGCGACACGGTGTTCTATTCAGAGTCGGTTAATGTTCCTCCAGGCCTGACGTGGGCACGGCGGCGGCCATGGCGCATGAACTTCGACTATCACCTGATCCGGGACCTGCACCGGCGCGGAGTGCCCACCGGGTTGTTCTACCGCGACATCTACTGGGCGCTGGAAGAAACCAGGGCGATCAGCCTCAGGTCGTTCGTGCGTCAACGGTTGACACCCTTCTTTGCGCGCCACGAACTGCGCCACTACGAGAAGTCTCTCGATGTCCTCTTTCTGCCGCACAAGAACATGGGTCAATATGTGCCTTTCCCTCTTCCGAATACCGAGATGAGGACCCTGCCGCCCGGTGGCGAGCAACGGGACCCCGACCCCGGCGTCGAGCGGGACTCCGTGGGAGAGGGCGGGTGCCTGAACCTGCTCTATGTCGGGAACATCGCTCCTCCGCACTACGATCTCCGTCCCTATATTGAGGCGGTGGAAACCGTATCCTGCGCGAAACTTGAGGTGGTTACCCGTGAACGCGCTCTCAGGCATCATGGAGACCTGTATCGATTTGGGGACTACCGGAATGTCTCGGTGGTGCATGCCCATGGGGAGGGGTTGAATCCTTGTTACCGCCGGGCCGACCTGGCCCTCGCCGTTCGCAATGACAACGACTACCTCGCCTTCTGCATGCCGGTGAAGATCTTTGAGGCCCTTTCCTTTGGAGTGCCCCTGGTCGTTTCGGCCGGGCTCAGGGTGGTGGCGGAACTGGTGGAGCGGGAACAGTTGGGCTGGATGGTGAGCAGCCCTGCAGAATTCAGGAATCTCCTGGGTCGCCTGGCAGAGAACCCCGGGGAGTTGCAGAGGGTGCGGAGACGGGTCCTGCGTGCCCGTGAGCGGCACACCTGGGAGGCGCGGGCCCGCGAAGTAGTCGAGGTGTTGCGTGCGGTGCGGACCCGGAAGGGTGCGTGACCGGATTTCCGATGAGATGGCTATGATACGAGCACTGAAACGGGCGGTGGCGCGCCGGCTTAATTTCACCCTGGGGAAAACGCTCAACGGGAGGTGCTTCCGCATCCCCATGCTGGGAGGGCTGGGCGGGGCCATGCGGCGGCACCACGAGCCGTGGATGCTTGAGAATCTCATCCAGATCGAGAAAGAGGCCGACGGATGCTTCGTTGATGTCGGGGTCAACCTCGGGCAGACACTGCTGGCGGTGAAGTCAATCCGGTCTGATTGGGAATATATCGGATTCGAGCCGAATCCCTACTGCGTGTTCTACACCATGAATCTGATTGAGCTGAACGCGCTGGAAGGATGTTCCATCTTCCCCTTCGGGATTGGGGAGACAACCGGAGTGATGGACCTGCGCCTGAACTCGCTGACGGGCGGGGAGGGCAGCATCGTGGCCGGGTTCCGTTCAGAGTCCGAATACAAACGACGGATCAAGGTTCCTATTCTGGGAGCCGAGTTCCTGCCCGGTGAGTTGCTGGAGCACAAGGTGGGAGTTCTCAAGGTCGACGTGGAGGGCGGAGAACTGGATGTCTTCCGGGCCATGACTCCCGTCCTCAGAAAGCACCAGCCCCTCATCATCTCAGAGCTGCTGCCCATCTACGATACCACGACCGAACAGGGAAGCTTCCGCAAGGAGCGGCAGGACGCCCTGACGGGAATCCTGCACGACCTGGGTTATTGCATCATTCGTCTCCACCTTGATGGGAGCCGTGAGCGTCTTGAGGAGATCGAAGTGCACAGTGAGATCGCGCTCACCAACTATCTCTTCGCCCCTGTCGACCGGGCCAGTTCCTTCCTGTCTGCCTCATGAGCCTCAAATTGCGACTGCGGGCCGCGTCCCTCGAGCTGCGCTTCCAGATCAGTTGCCGCCAATCGCTCTGGCTGCTGATGGCCCCCTTCAGCTGGTCCCGCACGCGGAGGTTTCGGGCCGGCAGGGAGTCCTTGCCGGAAGAAGGCCGGGTGCACCGCGGGCTGGCCCTCGTGATTGACGGCTTTCCAGGCTCGGCGAATTCCTTTGCGACCCGGGCGTTCCGAGCCATGCAGGAGGAGAGGGTTCCCGTTGGTAATCACTACCATAGCCCGGCCGAGACGATCCGCGCCACCCGCCTCGGGGTGCCGGTTCTCCTCACCCTGCGCCGTCCCATCGATTCGGTGAACTCGATGGTACGGCGGTGGCCCTTCGTTTCCTTCGAGTCCGCCCTGCGTTGGTACGTGATGTTCTATGAGGCGGTGGAACCCCATCTTGACCGTATGGTGCTGAGCGATTTTGGCACTACCACGAGTGAATTTCCGACTGTTGTGGCGGCCATGAACCGGAAGTTCGGCACCTCCTTCGGGACGAATCTTCCAGCGGAACGGATGGCGGAATTCGAGCCCCGTCTGCGCCAGAGTGAGGAAGAACAACAACGCCGGGCGGTGGAAAAGCGCGAAATGGAATGTTCCTATCGGAGGTCAACTTCCGAGCCGCGTCGCAAGGCTGCAGAAGCAATTTTCGTACGGCTGGCGCACCGATCTCTCGGGGATTGACTCGTTCCGGATGGCGACGGAGGATGGCACTCCGCCACTTGTCCGGGGGAGGGGGCGGCCCACGAACGGAAACCTGAAGACCAGTTACAGGGGTCATGATCAATTGAAAACTTCTTCATGGGAACTATTCGAATAGGACCGATCGTTTTGATGATCTCCATGATGGGCCTTGGCCTCTTCGTGGTGATGACGATCCTCACCGGGACAGGAAACGTTCTTGGAGCGACCTACCGCTTCATCTGGATTCCGGCCCTGATCCTGGGGTGCGTGGCTCCCCGGGCCGCGATGTACGTTTTGCTCATATTCGCGACCTTCCTCGACATTCCCAAGAAGCTCCTGGTGATCGCCAACGTGCTGCATATGGACTTCCGGGACGTCTATTTCATCCTGGCAGTGCCACCGATCATGCTGCTCGGGATGGCGACCCACTATCTCGCCTGTTTCGCCCTGCGGGTACGCCAGATGACGAAACGCGATACGACCCTCTTCATCATCGCCACCCTCCTGGTGGCGACGACCGCGATAATCGCATTGGTCAAGGGGGGCTTTGGGATGCAGGCGCTCAAGCCTCTGGCCAACACCTCGGCTTATTACGGGCTGATCTTCGTCCTTCCGCTCGCTCTTCCGGGGGTGGTGGACGTGCAGAAGTTCTTCAGGTTTGCGCTCATCATCATGATCCCGGCCGCCCTCCATGCCCTGTGGCACTTTTGGTTCGGGCTCTTTGATTTTGAGCATAAATACATGGAGTCGGGCTTCTCCATCAACCTGAAGTATCTCCTCTGGGGGGAGGGGATTTTCGGTCCTTTCTCGGCGCAGGGGCCGCTTTCCACGTCGATGGCGATTTGCGCGGCCATCTGCCTCTCGCCGTTTTTCTTCCGCGGACAGGTGCCGAGGGAATACCGGATATTTCCCACCGTCACCATGCTTCTGCTCTTTGCGTTGTTTGCCACCACGGCGGTCCTCTCGCTCAAGCGCGGACCGCTGCTTGTCATTCCGGGCGTCATGTTTGGATTAGTGGTTCTGCGCAGCGGACTTCTCACGATTGCCACTTACGGGATTGTCACGACCACCCTTGTGGTCCTGGTGGTGAGCGGTGAAGACATTGCTTACGAGTTGGCTGGGTGGCAGAACTGGCTTTACGATCTGTTCGGAACATCCGGTGCAAAGGCCGACCTCCTGCGCGTGCGAACCTTCCACGTGCGTCTGATGGACTTCCACATGCTGGCGGACGGGAACAACTGGACTCCTTTTGGGGCCGAGATTGCGCAGGGAGAGGGCGGCTACAGGGCGCACGCCCTGCTGGTGCGCTTTGTCATGCAGTACGGCTATGTTCCCGTCGGCACCATAGTCGCCATCCTGGTGCCGAGCGTGTTTTTCCTGCATCGGCGGCTGATCAGGATGTCCAAGGGCAAGTCTTTCGATGTCTTCCTCCTGAGGCTGATGGCTTCACTTGCCTTTTCCGTTCTGGGGGCATCCATTCTCGGGGTCCTCTCGCTGGAGGCCTACCCCAATCCCTTCTTTTTCGGAGTTTTCCTGGGAGTGGTGGCCGCGGGCCTCACCCGCGAGCGGCAAAGCCGGGAGGAAATCGCCATCATCGCCGAACCGGAAGCGGAGGAGCCTCCTGTCCCGGGGGGCGTCCGTCAGGCCAGCCAGTAGGGGCCCGCGTGCCCATCGGGTCGGAGCGAAGTGCAGATTCCAGTCTGCCCGTCCAGTTTCTATCGAATGTCCTCGATCCTTTGGATTCCGACGCCTCCGTCTTTCGGGAGCGTGAGCATGCAGCGGTATTTCGGGGTCCTCCATGACGTGGTTCGCAGAGCAGAAGTGGAGGGTCTCGAAGAATTCAGCATTTCGCCGTTGGTAGCTTACGAGGGGCTGATGGCGGGTTCTCCCTCCCGGATTGTGAGGGGCTTCGACAAGTGGTTCTTCTACCGGTGGAGAGTGAGCAGGGCAGGTCGTTACGACCTGGTCCATGGCCTGTCACAGGGATTGGGGCACCTGCTTCCGCATTTGCAAGGATCTCCCCGCACCATGGCGACAGTTCATGACCTCATCCCGCTTCGTTTCCCGGGGGAACTGAGCGAGGCCCAGGTGGCCCGTGTCCGCAAACAGGCGGACCGGCTCACGAACTTTGATCTCCTCACCTCGGTTTCCGAGTTTACTGCAGGCGAGGTGGTAGATCTCACCGGAATTCCGCGGGAACGGATTCGTGTGGTGCAGAATGGAATCGATCAGGAGGTCTTCCGGACCCCTGCAGATTTCCCTCCCGCCCTCGACCACCTCGCCGGGCGACCCTACGTCTTCAGTGTAAGCAGCGCGTTCGCCCGCAAGAACCTGCAGATCTTCCCCGAAGTCTTTGCGGAAGTCTTCGCCCGGGAACCCGAACTGGTTCTCGTTCGTGCGGGCTCGGCCCTTCCCGACGAGCTGCGGGAGGAATTTTGCCGGCGATGTGGTTCGGAGCGGCTGATTGAACTGGGGCGTGTCTCCGATGAGGTTCTGGTTCCGGCCTACCAGCACGCGGCCGTGTTCTTCTTTCCCTCGCTTTATGAAGGGTTCGGTCTGCCGGTGATTGAGGCGATGTCTGCCGGAACACCCGTGGTGTGCAGCAATGCGACAAGTCTGCCCGAGGTCGGGAAGGATGCAGCGCTCTATTTCGATCCGGCTGATCCCGCCGGAGGGGCGGCCGCTATTCTCGAGGCCCTCTCCCGGTCCGATGAGCTCGTTGAAAGGGGCCTGGAGCACAGCAGGGACTACAGTTGGGAACGAACCATGGAAGGCCATCTGGGCTGTTACCGTGAACTCCTTGGGTGAAGACGAGCGCCCCCTGCGGGTTCTCATGGTTCACAATCACTACCTCGTCAGGGGTGGGGAAGATGAGTCATTTGCGGCCGAGACCGAATTGTTGAGGGCCGGGGGACATGAAGTGGAGACTTACGTTCGCGACAACGAGGAAATCGCGACCCGGGGCCGGCTCAGGACCGCGGTGGACACGATCTGGTCAGGGCGCAGTCAGCGTGAGGTATCGGCACTCCTCGGGAAGGGAAACTTTGACGTCATGCATGTGCAGAATTCCTTTCCCCTTATTTCTCCGGCGATCTACGGGGCTGGTCGGGCTGCGGGAGTGGCCGTGGTCCAGACGTTGCGCAACTATCGGCCTCTCTGTGCCAGCGGACTTCTCATGCGGGAGGGCGAAATCTGTGAAAAGTGCCTGGGACGCGGAGTGGGCTGGGCGGGTGTGCGGCACAGGTGTTATCGGGGGAGCCTTCCGGGGTCCGCCGTAGTGGTTGCCATGAATGCCTGGCATCACATGCGGGCCACCTATCTCCGGGACGTGGACAGGTTCATTGTGGCATCGGAACTGGTGCGCCTGAAATTCGTAGAGGGAGGCTTCCCGGAGGAACGTATTTGCCTGAAGCCGAACGTGGTGCCCCTCCTTCCCGAGGGAGGAGCGGAAAAGCGGGAGCGGCGGGCCATCTACGTGGGACGGTTGTCGGCAGACAAGGGCGTCGAACTCATGGTGGAAGCCTGGGTTCACCATGGGCTTGAGATTCCGCTGGAGATCGTGGGTTCCGGGCCCCTCGAAGCGAAGCTCCGGGAAAAAGCCCATGCCACGCCCACGATCAGTTTTTCCGGTCGCCTCCCGGTGGAGGAGGCCTGCCGGGCGATTGGCCGGTCCGAGCTCCTGCTCCTGCCGACACAGTGGTACGAGACCTTCGGGCGCACGGTGCTGGAAGCCTACGCCATGGGCACTGCGGTGCTCTCTTCACGGGGAACGGCGCCCGGGGATCTCGTCAGGGAGGGAGAGACCGGATTTCTGGTCAACCGCGGAGATGCCGGGGAGATTGCAACCGGAGTGAGGGGGTTCTTCGAGCTTCCGTCCA
>DMYM01000447.1 GCA_003483645.1 Verrucomicrobiales bacterium | reverse complement strand
CCTAACAATTTCGGGTTGAAGGCAGCTCCTCCCAGCCATCCCGATCTCCTCAACTGGCTGGCTGTGGAATTCGTGGAGAATGGGTGGAGGATCAAGCCGCTCATCCGGCAAATCGTCCTCTCGGAGACCTACCGGCAATCTTCGCTACACCCGAGGGAGGAGGCCTACTCCCGACGGGATACGGCCAACATGGGCCTGTGGAAACAGAATAGACGCCGTATGGACGCAGAGGCGTTGAGGGATGCCATGTTGGCTGCATCCGGCGAGTTGAATCTCAAGATGGGGGGACCGAGCTTCTATCCTCTGATGTCCCCGGAAGTGCTGGAGGGTTTTTCCCGAAAGAGCAAGGCCTGGAAGGCTTCCTCTCCCGAAGAACGGCAGCGGAGGAGCATCTATATGGTGAGCAAGCGGCATCTGCTGCTGCCTCTCATGACCGTGTTTGACTTCCCGAACAGCGAGAAGCCGTGTGGCCGACGCGATGTCACCACCGTGGCGCCGCAGGCTCTTGCGATGTTGAACAACCGGTTCGTGCATTCCCGTAGTGAAGGATTGGCAAGGCGCATCCTTGCGAAGGAGTCGGATGAAAGGGGGGCGATTCGCGAGGCATGGCGGAGCGTCCTGGCCCGGGAACCCAAGGAGTCGGAGCTTGATCTGGCCGTACGGCATTACGCCAGACAGAGGGAACGGTTCCAGAGAGCGCAGGGGAGTGAACCCGTTGTTACCAGGCTTCCGGTCGAGGGGCTTGTCTTGTGGCTTGCGGCGGACCGGGGTCTGGCCACGGGTTCGGAAGGGCAAGTGACAAGGTGGCTGAATGGATCAGGGGAGGTCCATTACGCGCATCAGGAAGAGGAGGGCCGTCGTCCTCACCTGATCAGGGAAGCGATAGGCGGACATCCGGCGGTGCGTTTCAGTGGAAAACGGGAGTTTCTCCGGCTTGCGGGCGAGGTTGTGAGTTCACAGTCCAATACCATCCTGGCGGTGGCAAGGGACCGGAGCGGCTTAACCTCTCATCGTGGGATCTTCTCCAACTGGAACGGCAAGGCGGGCAACTCAGGGACCTCGTTGTTTCTTGGGCTGACAGGAAAGGGGACGGTTCGTTTTTCGGATGACTTCCGCAGTGAGGAGGGGATTGAGCGTCCCGGGGAGGCCTTCGTGGTGGCCGCTTCCACCGGGCTGGAGGGGACCAGAATTCTGCACAACGGAAGACTCATCGGTTCCCGTCTGTCCGCGTTGTCGCCGCGGAAACTGAGCGGATCGTATGTTATTGGACAGCAGGGGAATATTGACGGCGAATACTGGACAGGGGACCTCGCGGAACTTCTGGTGTATGACCGGCAATTGAGCGAAGTCGAGTTGCGGGCGGTGAGCGGGTTGCTCGCGGGAAAATACTCCATCGCGCTTTCCGGGGAGAACCGGGGTCGGGAGCGCACGCCGGAGCTGCTCGCACTTGCCTCGGTCTGTCACGTGCTGCTCAATACCAACGAGTTTCTTCATGTCGACTAGACGACAGCAGAGTGGTTACCCCTGCGGACTCACCCGGCGTGAGTTCGTGTGGGAAATGGGCGGTGGGTTTACGGGAGTGGCGCTTGCGTCCCTCCTGGCCGGGAGCGGGTTCTTTACAAGGCATGCGGGAGCTGCCGTCTCCCCCGATCCCCTTGCTTCCAAGCCCGGTCATTTTCCGGCCAAGGCCAAGGCCTGCATCTTTCTTATGATGAACGGGGGGCCCAGCCAGGTGGATACCTTTGACTATAAACCGGAGTTGCGAAAGCACGCGGGGAAGGCCCTTCCGCCAGACAAGAACTATATCAACTCCGGTGGGCGCCGGGTCGGGTTTCTCACCCCCAATTGGCGTGAGTTTCGTGCGGGGGGACAGAGTGGCCTGTTGATTTCCGATTACTTTCCCCGCCTGCGAGAACACGCCGACAAATTGGCGGTTATTCGTTCCTGTCACGCCGACAGCCATGCACACGGATCAGCACTCGTGCAGATGAATACGGGGATGCCCCTGATCGGGCGGCCCTCGCTGGGGGCTTGGGTAGCCTACGGCCTGGGCTCTGAGAACGACAGCCTTCCGGCCCACGTGGTCATTCTCGACAAGCGGGGTGGGCCAATCAGTGGACAGCCCAACTGGTCAAGCGGGTTCATGCCCGCAACCTACCAGGGAACGTTGTTTCGTCCCACCGGTAGTCCGGTGTTGGACCTGAAAGGGCCCGCACATCTCGACCGGGAGATCCAGCGCAACCAGCTCGATTTCCTGAGTGAACTCAACGCGGGTCATTTAAAGGACCGTCCGGGCGGATCTGAGCTGGCAGCGCGTATCCAAGCCTACGAACTGGCCTACCGCATGCAGGCGGAGGCGCCCCAGGCGGTAGCCTTGGACGAGGAATCGGAACAGACGAGGGAGGCTTATGGAGTAGGGAAAGCACCCACCGATGAGTTCGGCCGCAATTGTCTGGTAGCCCGGCGCCTAGTGGAGCGAGGGGTGCGGTTCGTACAGCTTTACTCCGGGGGTGGTCATCTGGAAGAGACCTGGGACGCACACGAATCGATCGAGAAGAATCACGGGCGGCACGGAACGGAGATTGATCAACCTATCGCAGCCCTTCTCAGCGACCTCGAGCAACGGGGACTATTGGACGAAACCCTCGTGGTTTGGGGCGGTGAATTCGGACGGATGCCCTTCAGCGAAGGAAAGAACGCCCCGGGACGAAACCACAATCCCTACGGCTTTTCCATGTGGATGGCGGGGGCAGGCATCAAGGGTGGCACGGCCCATGGTGAGACCGATGAATTCGGCTTCGAAGCGGTGGTCGATCCCGTCCATGTGCATGACATTCACGCCACCATTCTTCACCTCATGGGAATCGATCATGAGTTGCTGACCTACTTTCATCAGGGAAGAAAGGAGAGTCTCACCGACGTGCACGGCAAGGTGATCAATGGTGTACTAGCGTAGTCCCACCTTGCGGGTGCCAGGTCCCAAGAGTAAACGATGATTATGAAGGGAGCAAATTTTTGCGGAGTTCTCCTGATGTTTTTCCTGGCAATGGGAGTTGCAGTCGGTGCAGAGAAAGATGCCAATGGAGAAACTCCGGAGGCGTTCGTGAAACGCTGGGTCGAGTCTTTCAATTATAATAACAGGACCAAGATGCTCGCGTTCTACGACAGGGCGGAGGATCTGGAAGTGCTTGTTTCGCTCGGAAAGCGGTTCCGGGGATACAGGGAGTGGTCAGAGATTCTGCGCGCGGATGTAGCGATGCTTCGGTTTTCAGGATTGAAGGCTCAGAGTTTGGCTGTCCGGACGCTCGGCGACACCGCCTTGGCAAGTTTCGAACATCCCTTTGAGGTCAGGGAAAAGAAGAGCGGCAAAGGGCTTTTCCAAGCTCACATCAGGATCACCATGACTCTCAGGAAGATTGAGGGTTTGTGGAGCATCGTGCTCGAGCACTCCTCACCCATTCTTGGCATTGAGTTCCGCAAGCCCCTCGACTGAGGGTTGAGGATTCGACGTTGCGGTTGCGGGCTCATTTCTCTAGCGTCGGATCATGGAAACGTCGATGAGCAGCGCCCTTGCATTTCTCCTCTTTGTGCTCCTTCCCACTTCGCTTATGGCTGATCAGAAATTGAGCCTCACCATGCGGTCGCGGACGAAGGATGCACCCGGGACGGCGGTGATGAAAAAAGTCGAGTGGGAGGCGTCCAGAACGGCCCTGATCATCTGTGACATGTGGGACGATCACTGGTGCAAGTCGGC
>DMYM01000139.1 GCA_003483645.1 Verrucomicrobiales bacterium | reverse complement strand
CTCACTTCAATATCGGTGAAGGCTTTCCACGTCTTGTGCTTGCCCATAAGGCCGTCCCGTTGATCCAGTTTCTCGCCCGCTTCACGAAGGCTCACATCAAAATAAAAATAGCCAGCAGCCCCTCCGCCGGAGCAGGAGAAACTCGTGGCTATGAACTTACCATTAGGTGATTTCTTTTCACTGAGAATCTCCACCTCGTCATTCTCCCGGTCTCCGCCAAAATCAATACAACCAGTCAGGAGCACGGGCAGGCAAAGCGTCAAACCCAACATACGCATCCTCTTGCTGTGATACATTTTCATCGGATCTTGATATTGCTCGGAGGAGACAAGGCCCGGACGGATAAAGCCGTGTCCAGTTGATCAGGCTCAATTACTCGGTAATCCTGAGGCTGTGCTCCATCCTCGTGATCCTGCCCGTGGCATCGGTTTTTACTTTGCAACACAAAGTGTGACCACCGGCGGCGAAAATCGTTCGACAAATGTGAGAGAAAAACGACTTCGACCCGTGGATGCCGTGAAAGTCCCGCCCCTGCCCCGCGGAAGCTACTTCCCCAGGTCAACGATCTCCTCCAGGACGGAGAGGTAGGATTCAAAGGCCTTTCGTCCAGCCCTGGTCAGTTGATAGTGAGTCTGGGGACGTCCCTGCCCCACCAGTTTCTTGGAATCCACGTATCCCGCCTTGCTGAGGGTCCGGAGGTGAGTGATGAGATTACCGTCGCTCATCTGCAGACCGGCCTTGAGGTCCTGGAAGGGCCAGGACTCTCCCCGCGAGGCCAGCAGGGTGACAATCCCGAGACGGCCCTTCTCGTGGATGACCCGGTCGAGCTTGGAAAAATCAATCATGCCATTGCCGAATCGCGCCTGCGCGACGCTCTCAGGATTCCTCGTCTCCCAATACTCCGTTTTCCTCCTTGCTGGCCCTCATCACAATCACCCCGTAAACGAGGTGGAAGAATCCGAAGCAGAATCCCATGATCAGGCTGGCTTCCAGCATCAAACTCTCCATTCGATCCGGGGTTCCCAAGCCAGGTAGTTGATTTGCTCCATCACTCCACCAATAGAGGAAGGCTGCGAGGCCCGCGATGAGGAAGGCCAGCCCCAGCCGTGGAATGGAAGCCGGCGCCAGTCCCCGCGTGGCAAGCAGGGCCAACCCGTAACAGGTCACCCAGATTGAAGCACCTGCCGCGGAATCCCCGTCCGCCTTCAACGTCAGCGCGATTCCAAGGACTCCGCCGGCCAGCATGGGTGGTATAAAGGCCCGCAGCGCCATCTTGAGGCCGGGCGAGAAGAACAGACGCCCTTCCCGTTTGGACTTTCGGGAGATCAGCCAGATATTGAAAAGCGTGGTCAGCGCGAGGGCAACCATCCAGCAGGTGACCCAGGAGCCTTCCGAGATCCCCTTTTCTCCCACCGACCCCTCCAGGATGGCCGCCTGCTCCCGGAAAAAGAGGAGGGCGGCCAAAAGGACCGCCAGCGAGCCTCCAACCAGGGCTGTGGGCCATGAGATTGTGCGGTAGACCGTTGTCCGCTCCATCAATGACCGAATCACCTTGAGATGATCCGCGGCCTGCTCCCGCTCCGTCATGCCTTCAGTCTACAGGGTCTGGCAACTTGAATACAGACTGGAATCGGTCCTGTCCGGCTCTTCCATCCTCCCCGGGGACGATGCTGTCCGTCCCTCCCAAGGCCGTAAATTACGGGAATATCCTTGCCAATTGGAACGCAATTGCCTAATTCCCCCGCCCCTTCCCCGCGCCGCCGAAAAACAACGGAGAGCCGAAGGAATCAATCCTGCGGCGGGCCCTCCAGACAACAGAGCCTCTGTGAATCAACGGAGGACACCAGGATGATCAACGAACTCGTTAAGGAAATGGTGGATGCGGGCGTCCATTACGGACACCAGACCCGCAAGTGGAATCCCGGGATGCGCCCCTACCTCATGAAGGACAAGGGTGGTATCCACATCATCGACCTCGAGAAGACCGTCCGCTGTCTCGACAAGGCCTCCGACTTTATCACCGAACTGGACGGGAAAAAACGCAAGCTCCTCTTTGTCGGCTGCAAACAGCAGGCCCAGGAAGCGGTGCGCGAAGCGGCCGAGGCCTCCGGGCAATACTACGTCAACCACCGCTGGCTCGGCGGCACCCTCACCAACCTGGCCACCATCCGGCAGTCCGTGGAACGCCTCAAGTACCTTGAGGGCATCGAAAAGGCTCCCGAGTACAAGGCCATGTCGAAAAAGGAACTGGCCGCCCTTAACCGCGAAAAGAACAAGCTCCTGCGCAACCTCCAAGGTGTACGCGACATGGACAAGCCGCCCCAGGCCCTCGTCATCGTGGACACCGCCAAGGAATCCATTGCGGTGGCGGAAGCCCGTCGGCTCAAGATCCCCATCATCGGGATCGTGGATACCAATGGCGATCCCAGCGTGATCGACTATCCCATCCCTGCCAACGACGACTCCATCCGTTCCGTCCGCATCGTCCTGCAGAACCTGGTCGACTCCATCGTAGTTGCCACCAAGGGCTAACCGGTCTCACCTTGTCGGTTAACCCTGATCGGGTGCGCTGCCGGTACACCCCGACGACCGAGCACAAATTACCAATCCCATCTTCCCCATGTCTATCACCGCATCCCAGGTAAAGGAACTCCGGGACCGCACCAACGCGGGCATGATGGAGTGCAAGAAGGCCCTTCAGGAAACCGATGGCGACATCGAAGCGGCCATCAAGAAACTCCGTGAAGCAGGAGCCATCAAGGCTGCCAAGAAGGCCGGCCGGGCCGCCAAGGAAGGCGTGGTCACCTCCCAGATTGATTCTGATTCCAAGCACGGCATCCTTGCCGAGGTGAACTGCGAAACCGACTTTGTGGCCAAGAACGAAAACTTCCAGAGCTTCGTGGGAGAACTGGTCGACACCGTCGCGGCCTCCGGCGCGACTGATCTCGAAGCAGCCAACGCCCTCTCTCACGGCGAGGGCACAATTGAGGACTTCGTGAAGGCCAAGGTCATCGAGTTGGGCGAGAACCTGCAATTCCGGCGCCTGACCCGCTACGACATGGAGAGCTCCGGCCTGGTGGCCTCCTATATTCACCTTGGCGGCAAGGTCGGCGTGCTGGTGGAAGTGGGTTGTGATAATGACGGCACCGCCGCCAAGGACGAATTCCGCATCCTGGTCAAGGATCTCACCCTCCACATCGCGGCCCTTTCCCCGGCCGGGATCACCCGCGAGGACATCCCCTCCGACCTCATCAAGTCCGAGAAGGACCTCTTCCGCAAGCAAATGGCAGACAGCGGCAAGCCGCCTGAAATCCTTGAGAAGATCATCGAGGGCAAGCTCGGCAAGTTCTACTCCGAGCGCTGTCTCCTGGAGCAGGCCTTCGTGAAGGATCCCGATATCACCGTGGGCAAGCTCCTCGAAGCGAAGGGCGGGGACATTGGCGACACCCTCTCCATCCGCCGCTTTGTGCGCTACGCCCTTGGTGAATAGAAACCGGGGTTCGCAACCAACGCTCCTGCAAGCCCCGCCTTCCCGCGGGGCTTTTTCATTCCCGCAACAAGCCCCCGGTTGCCCACGCATCCTCTCCTGATTATGCTGGCCTTCCTTTCCCGGCACCCGTAGAGGCTTGGTAATGATTATTCCCTCCCTGCGGCAGCTGACGCTGGTCCTGCTGACCTTCTCCCCGGGTGCTGTCCTCCAGGCCGGGAAGGTCACTTTCGCCAGGGAACGCTTCTCGGTCGATATTCCTGCCGACTGGAAAAAGGGCAAGGGACCCGATGACGGAGCCATCCTCTACCGCAATGCGCCAGGCGGGGAGGGGTCCTTCTCCATCTATCAGCTGCCGGTGGCCAAGGACCACCGGGCCAATCTCGAAGGCACCCTCACAGAACGGGTCAAGGCCATCCGAAAGGCGGGGCTCAAGGTGAGTGCGGAAGTAAAATCCCAGAAGCAGGACAATTTCGATGGCAAGTCCGCGGTCTTCGCCGTGGTCCCGATCGAGGCCAGTTACCGGGACCAGGTCGTCAAGTTCACCTACTACCTCGTCCTCATCGACGCCAGGAACTCGGTCATCATCATGCAGGCGGCCCTGCCCCGGCCCCTCACCCCGAAGCTGCAGCAGGGAGCACTTGGGATCATCCAGTCCTTCCGCGAAAAGAAACAGGTCCCCTGATGCTACGCTGGCGCCCCCGACCCCTTCGAGCGCACCCAGCCCTCCTCCATCTCGTCCAAGCTCGCCTCCTCCAGTGAGCTCCCTCGCTCCCGCAGGTCCTGCTCCATGGCAGCGAAGCGCTCCTCGAATTTCACATTGGTCCCCTCCAGGGCCACCTCCGGATCGATTCCCAGCTTGCGGGCCAGGTTCACCACCGCAAAGAGGAGATCTCCCACCTCGGACTCCAGGGCAGGGGTCACTTCCCCACCCGTTGGCGGCAGCTCGGCCTTCACCTCCGTCAGCTCTTCTTCAATCTTCTCAAGGACCCCGATTACATCCGGCCAGTCGAAGCCCACCTTGCCGGCCTTCTTCTGCAGCTTGGCCGCACGCAGGAGGGCCGGCAGCCCCCTGCCCACTCCGTGCAGGTAGGGCTCGGCATCCTCGCCCTTCTCTTCGCGCTTGATCTCCTCCCAGCGGCTCAGCACCGCGCTGGTATCCCGCGCCTCCCCGTCCCCGTACACGTGGGGGTGCCTCCGCACCAGCTTGTCGCATACTCCCCTGGCGACATCATCGAAATTGCAGCGTCCCTCCTCCTCCGCCAGCTCGCTGTGGAAAACAACCTGCAGGAGCAGGTCCCCCAGTTCCTCCTCCAGGTGCACCCAGTCCTCCCGCCGGATGGCATCGACCGTCTCATAAGCCTCCTCAATCAGATTGGACACCAGGCTGGCGTGAGTCTGCTCCGCATCCCAGGGACAGCCCCCCGGCGCCCGCAACCGGTGCATGATGGCCCGCAACCTCTCCATCTGACGCCCCGGCTCGGCACAGTTGATCATCTCCTCGTCGGTCACGGGAAGAGTGAAAGTCAAAGTGAGGGGGAAGGGGAGCCCTAAAACAGGTGAACCCTCTGCAGACAGACCGGCGTGGCCTGTTCCCTGGACCTCACTTCTTCCCGGCCCGGGCGAGAAGCTCACGCTCCTCCCCGGTAAGCGACTGCAGACCATGCTCGTTGATCTTGTCGAGGATGCGATCCACCTCGCTGGACTCCAACCCCGTGATCGTCGACTGTGGCCGCAATTTCTTCTGGTAAACCTTTCCTCTCTTCGCGATCCGGATCTGGAAGGCAGGACCCTTCTTCGGGCCGCCCTGGCCTGAACGCCCGAGACGTCCCAGCAGCCCACGCAACACGGGAATTTTCCACAAAAGAAATCCTGCCAGCGCACCGCCGAGGTGGCCCGCTTCGCCCCCCGCATTGTCTCCTCCCACCAGCACGACAAACACGCCATATGCGAGCACGAGGATTGCCAGAAGCCGCATGGTGAGAGTCACTGGGGGAAAGAGCAGTTGAACCCGCATATCCGGAGCAATCATCGCGGCAACTACCAGAATCCCGAAGATCCCAGCCGAAGCACCTACTACCCCCCCGTCCTGGTAAGCATTGGAGGCGGACACCAAGGTGGCGTAACCCAGGGCCCCGGCCACGCCACAGAGAAGGTAGAAGAGAAGAAAGGCCCGACTGCGCAGTTGCTGCTCCACGAA
>DMYM01000074.1:2300-6365 GCA_003483645.1 Verrucomicrobiales bacterium | reverse complement strand
AGGGAAGAGTGCGGGCAAACCACGCCTGACCCTTGCGGGAGAGATCCTCGTAGACCGCGGCCAGGTCGGCGTAGTGAACCTCTTCGGCCACCGACAGGAAGGCGCTCCCGTCGCGTGCCGCGATGGCTTGTCTCAAATCCTCGAGAATTTGTGGGTCCTCCTCCGGCACCGGGGCAGATTAGGAAGCACTTCCAGTTTGAGAAGCCCAAACAGAGGGGCCGAACGGGGACGGAGTTTTTCTTTGCGGGGCATTGCAATAGGTTGTGTATTACTCCCGACCTCCCCCACCCCCTCCTTCCTTCCCGCATGAGGTTTCCCTGGCGTCCTGCTGCCCTGCTTCTCCTGACCGTATCCCTGGTCCGGGGAGAAGCCATGCTGCAGTATTTCAACACGAGTTGGCGGGAAATCCGGCAGAAAGTCCCTGAAATAGCGGAAGCAGGGTATGAGTCGCTCTGGATTCCTCCCCCCACCAAGGCCGGTGGAGGCTTCTCGGTGGGATACGATCTCTTCGACCGTTTCGATCTGGGGTCAAAGGATCAGAAGGGATCGGTGGCCACCCGTTATGGAACGGAGCAGGAGTTGCTTGATCTCATCCGGGTGGCACACCGCTTCGGAATCCGGGTTTATTTCGACAGTATCATGAACCACAACGGGTTTGATGTGCCTCGCCACAACGAATTCGTGGCGGAGGATGTCTATCCGGGATTCCGCCCTGGTGACTTCCACCTGCGCGAGACCGGCGATGGGTTCTACCGAAAATGGGATAATACCAGGGATTGGGGCAGCGCGTGGCAGGTGCAGAACCTGGGACTTTCAGGGCTCATCGACATCGCCAACGAACCTGGTTCGACCAATCGCAATCATGGTCCCTTCGAGGGCGACACCCGGAGCAAGCCTCTCGTCCTCCGTCATCCCGACAATCCGGACTACTATTGCTATATCCCGAGCGGACCGGGGCAGACCCACGCGGCCAATG
The DNA here is from genome assembly GCA_003483645.1 of Verrucomicrobiales bacterium. Classification (GTDB taxonomy): domain Bacteria; phylum Verrucomicrobiota; class Verrucomicrobiia; order Verrucomicrobiales; family Akkermansiaceae; genus Roseibacillus_B. The sequence goes on along the minus strand of DMYM01000074.1, from coordinate 5,389 downwards.
AAGGAACCTACGTGGGCTTCGGATCCGGCAACGGGATCACGCGTGCGTTCCTGCAGGCCAACGAATCATTTTACCAGGAGGTGGTGGAGGACATGCTGCACCGTTCCCTGCGTTGGCAACTTGACCGCGCCAAGGTGGACGGGGCACGACTTGATGCAGTCAAGCACACGCCCGCGGACTTCTTTGGAGCCACCTTCGGGGCGGACAGGGATGCCTCGGACTACGGCTACCTGGGACAGGCCCAACGGCAATTCAACCTTTCGCACGGTTATCTCGATACGAACCACCGGGACACCGTATTCAGCATCGATGCCCCGCGCGATGATGCCATGTTCTTTGGCGAGCACCTGGGGGAGCCGCCCGCGTATGGACCCTACATTGATGCGGGGATGCGGCTCATTGACAACGACCTGCGCAACAACCTTAACGATATTCTCGGCAATCCCTCCGCCACCCTGGCCGGCTACGACCAGCCGGGAGCCGGAGGATTCAGTCCAGGCGTCTCGGTCATGCACGCGCAGAGTCACGACAACGACTTTGCAGTGCGTCGTGAATTGCAGCACGCCTTCTACTTCACCCGCGACGGTCTACCGCTGGTCTACACGGACGGCAACTATCATGCCGGAACGCTGGAAGGCAGCGGGGGAGCCTTTCCACGGCATGCCAATACCTCCTTCCTCGGGCAGTTTGGCGACAATCGCTTGCCCAATCTGGCCTACCTTCACCAGCACTTTGCACGTGGCTTCCAGCGTCCCCGCTGGGCCGACAACGATTTCGTGGCTTACGAGCGCATCGACAAGAGGGAAAACGGCGGAATGAGTGACGATGCGGGTGTGGTGGCCATCGTGCTGGTGAACGACAACTATGCCAGCGGGAGCAGTCGCAATATCGGAACCACCTTTCCCTCCATCCCCTTCGTGGACGATGCCTATCTCTACCAGTATGCCCGTGGTTACGGGAGTCAGACGGGGTTCTTCAAGTATGCCTCACAACTTGACGAGGTGGTGGTTGATCCGGGGAGTTACATGGTCTTTTCCTACCGCACGCCGGAGGAGTCGCGGGCTTGGAGCGAGATCGGCGGACGGCCCATCGAGATTTTCCAGGAGGGCCGGCGGGCGAACAGCATGGTGGTGACGCGGCGGGATGGTCCGGATGGCGATGAAGGTTTCAGCGGACCGTTTGCTAATCCGGGATTTCATCCCCGGTCCTCTGACCTCGGCGGGGTCGGGGGTGCTGATTTCGAGTATGAGGTCGAGATTCCACGGGTGACCGATGTGGGCAATCTGAAGTTCGTGTTCCGCGCTGACCGTTCGACGGCCAACATTCTCTGCAAGCTGGACGGGGGTGTTGATCTCAACGGGACGCGTCCAGCCGGGAATAGCGACCCGGGCTTCCGGGACAACCCACCGGCCCTGAGCACGGATGTCTTCCTCGGGTATGAACAACCCGATTTCGTGGAACGCATGGGACCGGAGAAATTCGCGTCCAGGAACACTTCCCGTTGTGCGCTGGACGCGGCCGAGGCGGAGAACTGGGCGATCCGGATCGGTTCGGGAAGGTTTTCGCGCGTCAACGGGGAGGGGAACAACTCCACCCCGCCGGATACCGTGCAGTTCGTGTACCATGATCCCGAAGCAGCCCTGCCGGGATCGATCGGCAAGGGGAACCACTACCGGGAGACTCCCAACTCGATTGAGGTTCACGTGAAAACGAACTCCGGGCTGGGAGGATACAGGGGTGCTCTCTACTACACTCTCGATCGCAGTGCTCCGCTCGGGGCAGGCGGAATCGGGGGAAATGCATCCACCATGACCGTTCCCATGAACTGGGTGGGTGATGCCGAGGGCGGCAGCTGGTGGAAGGGAACCATCACACCGAGGCGGGCGGGAACGATTCGGTACGTGGCGGCCGTTCGCCGTGCTATCGTGAATCCGCTCTTCCCGAGCGGATCAGACGAGGTCGCTGACAAGCGGCATGGGATGACCGTCTTCGAGATCGACGGGTTCAACGGCGAGACGGTGGAGTTTTTCCCTCATAACGATTACGCCAAGACTCCGGATCAGGACTCCTTCGTGATGGAAACCGGACTGGATGAAGGGTTTCACATTCTGCGGGTCCGGGCTTTTCTGGAGCGCACCGGGAAGGCTTCGCTCTACAACACCTTCCAGCAGACATTCTACTACGATGCCAGCAGGCCGCAGGGAGAGATTGTCTTCCCGAACGAGAACGACATCCTGAACGGACAGAACTACGAGGTGGTGATCCGGGCCGATGCGAGCGTGGGGGAGGCCTGGGTTTATATCGAAGATGGAGCTGGCCCCAATGACGATGACCAGACCGGGGCAGGCAACGGCAATGGACCGGGAAAGTGGGTAAGGGCCTCTGAGACGGGCGCTGACCCGGATCTGCCGGGTGGCTTCCCCCGGGAGTTTCGCTTCAACTATGAGAACATTCCGCCCGGAAACGTTCCAGCTGTCCTGCATGTCCGCCTGAGGGAAGCCACCTCAGCGGCCCCCTCCACCTGGACAGGCACGGTTGGGGCAGCGGATGATGCCAGGGGATGGTATGCCACCCTTACGCGTAACGTAACGGCCAACGGACCCAACCGGCGGCTCTTCGTGGCCTTTCCCCCCACCGACGGGGAGGTGGTGGGCGATGATTATGTGCTCAAGGTCTACTTCTCCAAGAATCTCGGGGACGGGATTTCTGACCAGCAGCTCATCGACGAGTTCTCCATTGCAATCGGAAGCCGGTTGAGCGGATCCCCGGCTGGAGCGGTGGATCAGGACAAGGATCTCCTCAGCATCGTCCGTGATGAGACGGCCGATTACCACGCCCTGGCTTTTGACGTGCCCGAACTCTGGATTGGCGATCCCGATTTCCTGCATCATGTCCAAGTGAGTCATGCGCGGGGAGGGATCGGACTTCTGGCCACCCGGCTGGTGCGGGCTGCCGAGGTGGTGGAGCCCTTCGTGAGCGTGGTGCAACCTCCAGCCTTTGACGGGGGAGGACAGCCCTGGGTGGAGGACATCCCTGATGTGGCCAATCCCACCCCGGAGCAGAGGGAAATGCCCATCCGGATCGAGACG
>DMYM01000074.1:0-1999 GCA_003483645.1 Verrucomicrobiales bacterium | reverse complement strand
CAGAGGGAGATTCCCATCCGGATCGAGACGGACGACGGCACAGAGCATCTCACCATCACCTTCGAACAGGGCAGTGGGACGCTCGCCTTTGTGGAAGTCGTTCCGGTCGGCACCCAACAGTTCTGGGACTACCGCTGGACCGGAGTTTCCCCCGGTTTCTACCGCATCCGGGTGGATGTGAGAGCCAGTCGGACCGGCCCGATTATCGCCACCACCACCCGTGACATCACCGTGGCACTGGAGCCCTCGGTTCCGCCCGGGCAGGACAACGATATGGATAGCCTGCCCGATTGGTGGGAAATTGCACACGGACTCAACACTGCGGACAATGGGAGTGCACCAGGAAGTGCAGGGAACGGGCCGGAGGGAGATCCAGATGGCGATGGCATCCTGAATTTCACTGAATTCCTGGTGGGGCTGGATCCCAACCAGGCGGATCGGGGTGTCTTTCCGAGTCTGCACGTTGCTGCCGCCAATCCGGATGGCAGTGTCCGGTTGACGTTCCCGGGCATTCCGGATCGGCACTATACCGTTTCCTGGAGTTCTGACCTGAAGAACTGGACTACGTTGGGTGCAATCATTGACACGCGGGCTGAAGTCCTTCCCGCAACCTACGAGGTCACTGACGCCGGTCCACCGGGGTCTCCGAGTCATCCAGCCGTCACCGGGCGGCGGTTTTACCGGTTGGAGGTCGCGCTGCCCTGAGGATCACCCCGCCTCTGGGCAGGGCTCTCGCAGAACAGGGAATTCCCCGGCCCACCTCTTCCCTAGAGCGCCTGCTCGACGAATTTCGTACGGGAGAAGGCATCGAACTGGTCCGGTTCCTCACCGGTCCCGATGAACCGTGGTGGAATTTCCAGTTCCTGCTGGATGGCCACCGCCACCCCTCCCTTTCCGGATCCGTCGAGCTTGGTCACGATCACGCCATCGAGAGGTACGGCCTTGTTGAACTCGCGGGCCTGATTGAGGGCATTACTCCCCGTGGTGGCGTCGACCACCAGGAAGGTGTGGTGGGGGGCATTTTCGTCCTGTTTGCCCAGCGTGCGACGAATCTTGCCCAGTTCCTCCATCAGATTGTGACGAGTGTGAAGGCGTCCAGCCGTGTCACAGATGAGGACCTGCACACCGTCGGTGAGGGCTTTCTGGTGGGCGGTGTAGCAGACCGAGGCCGGGTCGGCATTGGGTGAGCCCTTCACCAGCGGGATATCAAGGCGCTCCGCCCATCGCTCCAGCTGCTCCACTGCTGCGGCGCGGAAGGTGTCCGCTGCGCCGAGCAGGACCGAGACCCCCTGCTGCGCAAACAGATTGCCGAGCTTGGCTGCAGAAGTCGTCTTGCCCGTCCCGTTGACCCCGACCACCAGAATGACCAAAGGGGAGCCATCCTCAGGCAGTTCAAGGGTGTGATTGTCATCGGGAAATACCTGCAGGATGCGTTCGCGCGCGGCCTCCACCACGTCGTCGGCGGAGATCTTGCGACCCAGGTTGCGCAGATTCTCGACGATTTCCAGCGAGGTTCGCACCCCCAGATCGGCCGCAATGAGATAGGCTTCAAGTTCATCCCAGTCAACATCCGCCCTGTTGGCGACCTTGTTGTAGAGGTTCTTGAAGAAGCCAGCCATGCGGGGTTGTCAGTGGTCGATATTCGGCAGACGGAGGGGGCTTGCTACGGCGTAGCCTAGCGAAGACGGCCGGAGGTTCTCGTATTCTTCCCCTGAGGCAAGGATTTTGCTCTCGGGGGAGATCGCAATCCCTGCAGATGTGCGGAACGCTCCTACTTCTCCAGCGTCCTCCGCAGTCTGCCGGGGAAATCGGTGGTGATGGAGCGGCATCCCATCTCCAGAAAGCGCCGGGCGATGGCAGGGTCATTGACGGTCCAGACATGGTGCTGGAACCCGGCCTTTGCCAGGGCGTCGAGGTGTTTCTTGTGCAGATCCGGATGAGTACTGGAGCCGAGTCCGTCAGCCTTGACGGTCTTCAGGACGCCGAGCAGGCGCGGGAG
>DMYM01000392.1 GCA_003483645.1 Verrucomicrobiales bacterium | reverse complement strand
GGAATATCTCTGGCCCGGTACGCTCGTCTATGAAGGGAAGGTTTACGACCATATCCGCTACCGGCCCCGGGGAGGAGTGCACCGCTTCCAGTATGGCAAGAATTTCTGGAAGTTTGATTTCAATCGCGGGCATCGTTTCCAGGCCCGGGATGACTACGGAAACGAGTACGATACGAAGTGGAGCAAACTGAATTTCTCTTCCATCGTCCAGCAGGTGAATTTCCAGCACCGGGGAGAGCAGGGACTCTTCGAGGGGGTGGGATTCCGTCTCTTTGAGCTCTGCGGAGTGGAAGCCAGCAAGACCCATCACGTGCAGTTCTACGTCATTGACCAGCCCCGCCCGGAGCGCTCGCAGTATGGGACGGACTATTATGGGCTCTTCCTCGCCGTCGAACAGTTGGACGGGCAGTTTCTGGACGAGCACGGTCTACCCGACGGCAATCTCTACAAGATCGAGGGACACAGCGGGGCGTCCAACAACCAGGGACCCACGCAGGTCAGGAACCGCTCCGATGTTTCCGCGTTTATCAGCGGTTACCGCAGCAGGAATCCCTCCGCGCAATGGTGGCGGGACAATCTCAACATCGAGAAATACCTCAGCTATCGCACGGTGGTGGAAGCCATTCACCATTACGATATCGCCTACGGTAAGAACTATTTCTACTACCACAACCCGGAGACCGACAAATTCGAGCTCCTCCCATGGGATCTTGATCTCACCTTCGCCAACAACATGTATGGCAATGGGAATCACGATTTCAAATCGAAGGTGGCTCAGAATCCGGCCTTCAATACCGACTACCAGAACCGCGTGCGCGAGATTCTGGACCTGCTCTTCAATCGTGACGAGGGCTACAAGCTGGTGGATGAGACCATGAAGTTCGTCTACACCCCGGGAGAGCCCTCCCTCGTCGATGTCGATCGGCGCATGTGGGATAATCACCCGCGTCTGAATCACAAGGACCGCTACTACGATATCTCCTCCACCAGGGATTTTGCCGGGATGGTGCGGGTCGTGAAGACATGGATCACATCGCGGGGGAACTGGATGTCCAGGACGCTTCTGAGCCAGGAGGACGATGTCCCCCGAAAACCGACGATCACCTATACCGGGCCGGAAGGCTATCCGTCGGACGAACTGACCTTCACCTGCAGCACCTTTTCCAGTCCCAGTCGGTCGCGTTTCGCGGCCATGGAGTGGCGCTTGGCCGAGGTCCACAATCCGGCGGTGGCGGATTACGATCCTGCCCGGCCCAACATCTACGAGATCGAGGGGGGCTTCAAGTCGGGGGAGTTGGCAGCCTTTGATGGGGCCTACCAGTTTCCTCCCCTGGCGGTCAGGGTGGGCAGGACCTACCGGGCGCGGGTGCGGATGAAGGATACCGCCGGCCGGTGGAGCCATTGGTCCCAGCCCGTGGATTTCCAGGCCACTGCGCCCAATATCTCCGATCATCTGCGTGACCTGCGCATCTCGGAATTTATGTACCACCCGCCCGAGCCAGTGGGAGAAGAGCGCCTCATTTCCACCAACCGGGACGAGTTCGAGTATCTGGAACTGAAGAATGTCGGACCCACCGCCCTCGACCTGCGCAACGTTCGCTTTACCAAGGGGATCGACTTTGACTTCGGGGGCAGCGGGATGGAGACGCTGGAGCCGGGAGAATACGTCCTGGTGGTCAAGAATCGTGCCGCCTTTGAGGTGCGTTATGGGGCAGGACTGCCCATTGCCGGGGAATATCCCAATGACAACCTGCGCAACAGTGGCGAGCGCCTGAAACTCTCCTTTGGAGCAGGCACCACCATTCATGACATTGACGAGTATTCCGATGACCTTCCCTGGCCTCCTGCCTCGGATGGTGAATTCAGCCTCGTGCTCCGGGGCGTGGATGAGTTTCTGAGCCCGGATCACAATGACCCGGCCAACTGGCGCATCAGTCGTTTTTCAGAGGGAACACCGGGAGACGATGACAGCTTGGATTACGCTGCCTGGAAGGAGCGTCACGAGGTTTCCGGGGATTTTGGAGATGGAGACCACGACGGGATGGTGACCATGCTGGAGTTCTTCCTCGGGGGAGATCCCAATGTGGCCTCGGAGGAGTTTCTGCCGGTGGCCGGGGCGGGGACTTTCGCGATGGACAACGGCGAGGAGTCGTTCCTGACCCTGACCTTCACCCGGGAGGTGGCCGCAGATGAACTGAACTACGCGGTCGAGTTCTCCTCCGATCTCGTGACCTGGACGGCGGGAGGAGTTCTGGTGAGCCAGACGCCGAGCGGAAATAACGACGGCCTGGTGATCGAAACCTGGCGGGCGGATTCTCCCGTCCCGGCAGGGGCCCGGCTCTTCGCCCGGCTCCGGGTCTGGAACTGAGTCCGGGTTAGACGAGGATTCTGTCGCGGCGCCGGAACCCGTTTCAGATCGTCACCTGACCGGCATCCCCGGTCTGGTCCTCCTGTCCCAGCAGTTCCCGGATTTCCCGGAGCTGGGTCTGGAGGCCCTCGGAGAGGAAAATGGCGTCGGCCTTGTGAATCAGGAGGTTGGCGCCCATCTCGACGAACTGGACCTGCTTTTCTGGAGGGAGCCAGTGATGGATGCCGGCGCCGATACCGGCCGCGCGGGCCTTGCCCAGAATGAAGGCGCAGGCTTCCAGGAATTTCGGGTGGTCGTATTGTTCGGGGACCCCGAGGCTGGTGGAGAGGTCGTGCGGACCGATAAGGGCGCAGTCCAGTCCCTGTTCCTCCAGGATTTGATCCAGGTTTTCCATGGCCGGGACGCTCTCGATGTTGGTGAGCAGGATGTGATCGGAATTATGGTCGTCGATGTAGTCCCGCAATTCCGGTTCGAGGGTCTCTCCGTCGAGAGCCCGTCGGACCCGTTCACCCTTGAGGGGTCGCAACTTCGTTGCCCCCGCCATTTGACGCACGACCTCGGGTTTCTCGACGTAGGGAACGATCACCCCGGCAGCGCCGTCGTCCAGGACGCCCGTGGCGTCATCGGGATTCTGGGTCGGGATGCGCACGAGGGGAGGGATTCCCATTGCGGTGTAGGTGCGGCACATCCAGGAAACCGTTTCACGGTTGAGGGCGATGTGCTCGGTGTCGATGAAGACGAAATCGAGATCGCAGTTCCGCAAAATCGGGGGCCACTTGGGCGAGGGTGAGACGATGCAGGTTCCCAGGACGACGCGCTCGCCGCCATGCAGGATCGATCTGAGTTCGTTGGCGGTCATCTGGGGGTTTTGATAACGGTTCCCGATTTGGCGCTCTCAAGGGCGGCCTGCACGGTGGCCGCGATATCCCGGGCACCGTGGGCATTGAGAATGGTGTCTTTGTCGTGGTCGAGGGCCTCGGCGAAGTTCTCCATGAGAAGGTAGTTGTTTTCGTCAGCGATCCGCCGGTGCCTGAACTCGGTCGGTGGCTGGTCGCGGGCGTAGACGGCTACCTCGGGCCGGGCCTCGCTGATGACCAGCGATCCCTCGCTTCCCAGGAGGTGCAGTTTGATTTCCCCGATGTCGGGGTGGGCCGCAGCGCCGATCCGACCGATGGAAAGAGATCCCACGCAGCCATTGGCCATTTCCAGCGTGACGGTGGCAAGGTCGTCGACATCGTTGTCGACATTGGCCTGGTGAAAGTGAGCGGTGGTGCGGGCAAAGACGCGTTCGACGGGTGAATTGATGAGCATGTGGATGTAGGCCAGGGGGTAAATGCCCTCGATCTGCAGCTCGCCGAGGGGTTCGGTTCCCACCCCGCCGTCCGAGCCATCGGCATG
>DMYM01000328.1:2420-3526 GCA_003483645.1 Verrucomicrobiales bacterium | reverse complement strand
CTTAAACCAAACAAGAAAGGAACAAGAACCGTGCTCTCCAAGCTCTCTATTCCCGCCAGCACCTGCGCCCTTCTCCTCACGCTTGCAGCCGGCCCCGCGGCCCAAGGCGACAAGGTAGACCTCGTGCAGGATTTGCACTGGAAGGACCATCACTTCGCGATGTCGAACTGGTTCTATAATTACAAGTTCGACCAGCCCAAGTTGCACATCAAACTCCTCAAGGAGCGGGGCTATGGAGGCATCATGCTCTCCTTGAAAGATGACCCCAAGCGATGGGAGAATCTCCCCGCCTACCTCGAGGCCATGAAGGAACATGGCACTCGCCTGACCGCGATTCACGCCCGCTTTTACATCGAGGACGGCACCTACCCGCAGGTCATCAAGGACAATCTGCCGCTGCTCAAGGGAACAAAAGTGATCTTGATTCCGTCGGTGGGCAGTCGCACCAAGATGGACCGCAAGGACCCCGAGGCGGTCGCGATGGCCGTCAAGATCCTCCGCGAGATGTCGGACGACGCCAAGAAGTATGACCTGGGAGGGATTGCACCCTACATGCACATCGGCAACTGGATCGAGACCATCGATGATAATGTGCGCATAGCCAAAGCGGTGGCCCGCCGCAACGTGGGCGTCATGTTTCATTTGCACCACTGGCAGGCGGTGGGCGGCCGAGAAATTGCCAAGCTCCGTGCGGACCTCCTCAACGCCAAACCCTATCTCATGATCGTGGTCATTCAGGGCACCGACCAGAACAAGGCCACGCACAAGATTCTGGGCGAAGGCGACTACGACATGGTGCCCCTCGTGAAAGCCCTGCGAGAAATGGACTACCGCGGCCCGCTGGGCACAATGGGCTACACTCAAAAAGGCGACATTCCCACCAAGCTCGCCCGCGCCTACATAGCCTGGGAAAAGATCCGGACCGAGGCGGACAGGTAGCCCCTGCTCACCTTTCTCTCCTCACTTTTCCTGCATCCTGTAACGGGACTCCGAATGCGGCCTTCTTCCGGTTCAGCGTGCAGTAGTCCCCCCACCCTGGTTCCTGCACCGTGATGGGGGGGCTATTCTTCGGTCTCTTTCCACGTCTCAACCTCTTCGCCTTTGCT
>DMYM01000328.1:0-2107 GCA_003483645.1 Verrucomicrobiales bacterium | reverse complement strand
AACCTCTTCGCCTTTGCTGTTCCACCACTTTTCGGAAATCAGCTCGCCGTCTTTGTAGATTTCTTCGCTCCGCTTCTGGCCGTTCTGGCGCGGCGACGCCCAGCGGCTCTCGACAGAAATCACGAAGTGACCTGCGCGGGCCAGCTCACCAATCGATGGGCTTGTAGTCCTTGAGGAACTGGCCCCACACATGCTCACCGGTAAGAGCGCCCGCGATGATGGGATCCAGAATGCGGGCCGCCCCATCGACGATGTCGAGGGGCGGATTAAAACGGTGCTCGGAGACTTTTCGCTCCGCGATCTGGACAGGGTCCTCGTCGGTCACCCAGCCGGTATCGACGCTGTTCATGTGAATGCCGTCGGCGCGATACTCTGCGGCAGCCGTGCGGGTCATCATATTGAGCGCCGCCTTGGCCATGTTGGTATGGGGGTGACGGGTGGTCTTGAACTTGCGGTAGAACTGTCCCTCCACTGCCGAGACATTTACGATGTGCTTATCGCGTTCCAGCGTGCGCATCATGAGGGACTTGAGCCGGGCGTTGAGGACAAAGGGCGCGACTGCGTTGACGAGCTGCGTCTCCAACAACTCCACCGAGGACACTTCGGCGAGCATTAGGCGCCATGAGTTTCGTTCGCGCAGGTCGACCTGCTGCAGGTCCTGATCGAGTTTGCCCTCCGGGAAGAGAGCGTCCTGCGCGGCGCGTTCTTCCGGGAGAAGAGCGGCTTGCGAAAGCTCGGCGGCATGAGTGAGCCCGGCGACCGCGGACCCCCCGGCTCCTACCAGTCCAGGCTCCCCTTCAGGTAGCAGGTTGTATCCGCGCAGCCCCTCGTAGGCACCCACCAGCTTTTGCACGTGCCCGGGAAGTTTGCCCAGGGAGGCCGACTCAAGCTCCATCATGTGCTGATAGAATTCGGGAGGGCGCCGGACCGTCTGACAGGCGTTGCTGATGATGAAATCAAGGCGCTCCTGCGTGCTCTGCAAGTGCGTGCAAAACGCTTCCACGCTGGGGGTGTGCCGCAGGTCGAGGCCATAAATCTCGAGCCGCTCGCCCCACTCGCCGAAGTCGGGTTCGGCGGCATAGCGCTGCGCAGAGTCGCGAGGAAAGCGCGTGGTCACGATAAGCTCCGCCCCGGCGCGGAGAAGTTTGATCCCGGCCTGGTAGCCGATCTTGACCCGGCCACCGGTGAGAAGTGCAACCCGGCCGGTGAGATCGACAGTTTCCGTGCGCTTGCCGAAGTTGAACTCGGCACACTCGGGACAGAGCTGATCGTAGAAGTGGTGGATGTGGGAGTAATCGGTCTTGCAGATGTAGCAATTCTGCGGTTCCACCACTTCGCGAAAATCGGGGTCATCCTCGATCTCCTCTTCGCTGAAGTTCTGGGGAGGATACACGTTGGGCGTGGTGAAGACTGTCTTGCTGCGCAGGGTCCGAATCCCGGTCTCGTTGAGCACCTCCTGATCGGCCTGGATCTTGCTGGCCTTGTACTCGCGACGCCTGGCGCGGGTGAAGCGCCGGCGCTCGGCGACGTCGGGACAAAATACGCTGCCTGCCGCGGTGAGCAGGCGGGTGCGTTCTTCCAGCGAGAGCCCTTCAAGCACGGCTCGATCGGCGGCGATCAACTCAAGTTGATCCGAAAGTGAGATCAGGCGGGCCACCATCTCCGCTTCCGACTCCGCTGACGAGCCCGGATCCGACGGGTCCGTTGAATTCGGGGCTGCGTCCGCTGGCATGCGGCGAAGACTAACAGCCACTTGAAACGATTCGCAATGCCGAGTCTCTCAAAGAATTCGCCGCTGTGCTCCCGGGCTCGTCTGTGCGCAGAATGGATAAACGCGATGCCGGCCTGGAAGAACAGGAAGAGCGACGAGAACCTGGATGGTAAGGAGCTCGTGAAGGAAGTGTGTCGACGCATTCGGGGCGCTCGTTCGTTCTGGAATGCCCACCGCAACAAGGCCTGCCGACGAGAGCGGGACCGCGCCCTTTCTCTCTACCAGCGCCTGAGTCCGCAGGAACGCGAACAGGTGCCTCAGGTGCTCCGTGTTTGGCTTCACTACCGCAGCGAGAAATACCTCGGAAATCACCGCACCCCTCCCGGCCAGCGATAG
>DMYM01000540.1 GCA_003483645.1 Verrucomicrobiales bacterium | reverse complement strand
GCCTCTCCAAGGCCAACGGCCTGAAGTACATGATGATGGAAACCGTGGTCTATGCCCGCGAGTTTCTCTACATGAAAGAACTTTACGACAGCGGGGAGCTGGGCAAGGTGCAATATCTCAAGGCCTCCCACCAGCAGGACATGGACGGCTGGCCCGGCTACTGGCCCGGTCTTCCCCCCATGCACTATGCCACTCACTGCGTCGGTCCCGTGCTCGGTCTCACCCGGGGAGAAGCGGAGTATGTCTCCTGCTTTCCCTCCGGGACCATCCGCGAGGAAATGCACGAGTGCTATAACTCGCCCTTCGCGGTGGAAAGCTGCCACATCAAGTTCCACAACAGCGACCTCACCGGCTTCGTCTATCGCTCCCTCTTCGACGTGGCCCGGCAATACCGGGAGTCCTTTGAAGTCTATGGTGAAAAGAAATCGGTGGAATGGCCCCTCATCGAGGGCAAGCCGCTGGTGGTGCACACCGCCAAGAAACCAGAACCCGAGATCCCCGAGGAAGTCGAGTGTCCCGACTTCGCCCACCTTCTTCCGGACGAAGTGGCTCCCTTCACCACCGGCGGTGTCTATGGCGGCGATACCGGGGAGGACCACCTCTCCTTCACCCAGGGAGCCGGTCACGGCGGATCCCACCCGCACCTCACTCACCAGTTCATCAATATGCTCATCACTGGTGAAGATGCCTATCCCAATGCGGTAGAGTCCTCCAACATCACCTGCACCGGCATCCTGGCACACGAGTCTGCCCTGAAGGGCGGCGAGATCATGAAACTCCCGAGCTGGAGCCTGCGCCAGGAATAGGCCCTGGGATCAACAGCCGTTGCCGTCAACACGGGCGCCATCGGTGCCATCGTCCTTGCAGTGACTCCTTCGAACTCTTCATGCCAGTATTCCGTGCCCCCGGGAATTCACTTCTGAAGTTCACCTTGTATCCCCCAAGCCCTCCGACAAATTGAGCTCCCTGCGACATTCCCTGCGGAAAAAATAGTTGTTCTGCGCAAAATCCGCCCTTTCTTTCAGGATCATGTCCAAACCCTCCAAGCTCCTCCTCAACCCTCTCGTCCTAACCGCCTCTGGCATCGTCCTCCTGGGCGTGGTGTCCATCGCAATTATCAGGTCGATGGCTCCGGACGAAAAAGAAGGCGTGGAGTCCGGAGAAAAGAGTGCAATCCGGCCCGCGAAATCCTCCGTGCATCCCTCCAGATCCTCCGGGGACAGCTCTTCCAGCGGCCCGCGCAAATCGCAGGGCAAGGAGATCCAGGGGGATGGAAAGATCGTGGCCGTGCCTGAGAAGTCCAAGCGGCAGGAGTTCATGACTACGATCTCGGTCCGGGCCCGCAACGAGTTGAAGGGACTGCGCGAGCAATACAAGACCGAGTTCGACTCCGCTGAGTCACGAAAGGAATTCAGTGATACGTTACGGAACGTCACCGACCCTGAGGAGCGCGAACGCCTGCTCCGGGAACGCACCACTGCAATGCGCATAGCTCGCAACAAGATGGACGCTCAAAAGGGCTTCCCCGGGCGTGCCCGGGAAAAACGCCTCATCGCCCTCATGCAGGTCCAGAATCTCTGGCGCATGAACGCCTTTGTCGTCCGGAACGCCTCACTGACCGGGGAAGCCGAGAAATTTGACGACCGCCTTGCTGAGTGGGCGGCAAACTCGGAAGACATGAGCGACGAAGAATTTCACGCATCCTTCAACGATCTGCGCCATGCCCTGAACGACCTCCGGGGTCGCAACCAGGGCGGGATCCGTCCCCAGCCTTCGGTCCCAAAATAGGCCTTACAACAACGACGCGGCTTCCCCCGGCTTGGGAAACCCGCCGGTCCGGGCCTTGGTATAAAGCAGCTCTCCGTCCCGGCGCACCTCAAAGATGCCTCCACCACCCGCCACGAGAGACACCTCTTCCCCGGTCTTTTCCCTGATCTCGGCCGAGACACGCTCGGCTTCCGGAAGATAGTTTCACTGTGCGCAGTATTCGATCTCGATCGCCATGCCCAAGTTTGAACCAGCAGGAGGAATGGATCAATCCCAAGGGCTTTTGATCCACTCCCCCTTGATTTCTTGCATTCAGGGACGGTAAATGAATGAGCTTGGCCCGGCCGTAATCGTCACTCCATGCTCTCACGCCCTCCTGATAAACCTTCCTGAAGCCACCCCGATGCAAGACCAGCCACTTTCTCGCGACATTTCCCAGCAGCACCTGGAAGTAAGCCGGCGTTATTTCATGCACCTCGGGACAGCCGGCTTCGCGGCCATGGGCTATCCCTCCCTGCTGCGGGCCCGGGATACAGACCGGGACATCCTTGCGGAGACCATTACCAACCTTGAGTACCTGACTCATCCCGGGGAATTCGAAACCGTTGAACGAGGAAAGCCCCCGCCATATAAACTACCCCCGGAAAAACGGCTGGCAATCGGCATGGAGAGGGAGAGCTGGAAACTCGATGTGATCGCCGACAGTGAAACCAAGGCCCAGGTGGACAACCCGCTCTCGAGGGAAAAAGGCACCGCTCTCGATTTCAAGGAACTCTTGAAACTCGCCGGCAAACGCCCAACGCGTTTTCTCAAGGTGATGACCTGCAACAACATGGCCACTCCCCTCGGAATGGGCCTGTGGGAAGGGGTGCCCCTGCGCGAGGTGGTCTGGGCAGCCAAGCCCTCCACCAACATTCGCCGGGTCTTCTATTACGGTCACCACAATGAGGATCC
>DMYM01000304.1 GCA_003483645.1 Verrucomicrobiales bacterium | reverse complement strand
CCGTCCTGCAGGTGAAGATCCGTACTCCCGAGGAATCCCTGGGCAGCGTCCTCGGCGATCTCTCGGTGCGGGGCGGTCGCGTGATGGGAACGGAGACCGAGGGCCACGCCCAGGTGGTAACCGCTGAGATTCCCGCGCGCGTCATGCATGCCTACGCCACGGACCTGCGATCCATGACCGGCGGTCGCGGACAGCATAGCGAGAGCTTCTCCCACTACGAGGACATGCCCAAGGACGTGGAACAGAAGGTCATTTCCGAAGCGAGCAAGCAAAGTGATGCCGCCTAGGCAGATTCGTTTCCACCACACCGAATTCAGGGAGCCCCGGATACCAATCCGGGGCTCTTGGCTTCCGTGTGCCGGGGGTGATCTCGTCTTCAGTCATCACCTGAAGCCTTATGGCAGCAGGGAAAGCATCCCGGGGCCCTTGTGCAGTTCCCCGCCCGCCACGATACGGGCCCTCAGGCCACCCACTCCCTTCAGAAATTCATGCACGCCATCCGCCGCGGCTTCGTTCATCCAGTAACAGGGCGCAGCTTCCTCCACGCCCTCAAACTCCAGTCCCTGAAGAGCAAAGGATTTCCCAATCAGTTCCGGAAGGGGCACGCCCCTCAGGATCACGTTCCGGCGAAATGCCGAGGCAGCCAGTTCCGGAAGATCAAACTCCCTTTTCACCGCCTCGTAGACCCCGTGGTCGAAAAAGGTAACCTGACCCTTGTAGTCTTCCTTATGATCAAAATAGCGGTCCCCGCGGATTCCCCGTCCCGCCATGCACTCGATCACGTCGGAATCCTCTATTCCGTGGTCAAGCGACCCTTTCTCGTGACGTCCTACGTAATTGTGTCCTTCGGACACGAACAGGTGAACCAGTTCAATTTCCCATTCCATAACCGCTATCCTCCAATGTAGCTCATTTCCACCTTGCGTTGTTTCTTGCTCCCCCGCTCCTCCGAATAGCGATCCGTCCGGCCCTGCCAGATCCCCTCCAGAACGAGGCGCAGCCTCGATTCCTTTCCGGAGCGTAGAAGCTCGCGCACATCGAATCCGCTTGCAGAAAAGAGACAGGTGAAAAGTCTCCCCTCTGCCGAAAGACGGAGACGATTACATCCCCTGCAGAACGGTTGAGTCACCGATGAAATGAATCCCACCTCTCCCCTCCCCTCACGAAATCCATAACGCCGTGCCACTTCACCTTCGTGAGAGCGGCTCAGCTCCTCCAGGGGAAACTCCTGTTCAACCACCTCCATCATTTCCCGGGCAGGAACGACCTGCTCCATGCGCCACCCGTTGGTTTCCCCGACGTCCATGAATTCGATGAAGCGGACGGGGATATCCTGCTCCTTTCCCCAACGCACAAGCGGAAGAATCTCACTTTCATTTACCCCACGCTGGACCACCGTATTGATCTTCACGCTCAGCCCGCAGGACTTCGCACTTTCAATCCCGGCCAGGACCCGCTCCATTCTGGCCCCCACTCCGTTCATTCTCACAAAAACCTCCTCATCAAGCGCATCGAGACTGACAGTTACCCGTTGCAACCCGGCCCGTCGCAGGGCTTCGGCGTGATGGGCCAGAAGCACCCCGTTGGTGGTCAGGGCCAGGTCATCCACTCCCTTAAGGCTGGCCAGCATTCCCACCAGATCCTCCACTCCCCGGCGAAGCAGGGGCTCCCCGCCGGTCAGGCGCACCTTCCGTACCCCCAGGGGCACTGTCAGGCCTACCAGACGCTCGATCTCTTCGTAGGTAAGCAGCTCCTCCCGGGGCAGGAATGAATAATCCGACCCGAATACTTCCGCCGGCATGCAGTAGCGGCACCGGAAGTTGCATCGGTCCGTAATCGAGATGCGCAGATCCCGCAGCGGACGATGGTGCTGGTCGAGGAGCATCCACTCCAAACAAGCGTAGCCCCGGTAGCTCGCAACTAAATACTTGGGTATTTTCTCATTCCTTGTGGACTGGCAGCAGTTCATGAATCCACTCATCACTCCCGATGCTGCGGAAGCGGTCACCCTGGCTCATCTCCCCGTCCTTGGAACCGAGGAAATCCCGCTTGAGGAGGCTCATGGGCGCGTCCTCGCCAGCGAACTGCGTGCGGATCGACCACTCCCACCCTATGACCGCGTCATGATGGATGGCATCTGCTTCCGGAAAGCAGACCTGGAAGAATCTCCCAGCCTTACGATCGCCGGAGATCATCCCGCCGGGGCATCTGGTCCGGATCCCCTCGCTCCGGGGCACTGCTGGGAGGTGATGACGGGGGCCTGCCTGCCCTCCGACTGCGACACGGTCCTGCCCTACGAGCAGATCACGCGTCAGGGCAGCAGCATCAGCTTCCCTCCGGAGACAGCTATCCAGGGGCGTTTCATTCACGAGGAAAGCAGCGACCATGCCACCGGTGACCTCCTCGTTTCGTCTCACACCCTCATCGACTCCCGCGTCGCAGCGGTGGCCGCTACCGTGGGTGCCACCACCCTGAAAGTTCTTCAGCGTCCCCGGGTGGCAATCTTCACCACCGGCGACGAGGTGGTCGAACCCGACGCCTCGCCTGCTCCTCACCAGGTCCGACAGTCGAACGCTGCGTCCCTTCGCGCTGCTCTCGCCGTCCTCGGGGCGGAGTTGATTCATCATCAGCACCTCCCCGACGATCCCGATGCGATCACCTCAGCCGTGCGGGAACATCTTGATTCCGACCTGCTCCTTCTCTGCGGGGGCATCTCAAAGGGGAAGTACGATTTCGTGCGGCCCGTGATCGAATCACTGCTGGGTGTCCCCGCCTTTCACGGCGTGGCTCAACGCCCCGGCAAACCTCTCGCCTTCTGGTCCGGGCCTCCGCCTGTCTTCGCGCTGCCGGGCAATCCAATGTCGGTCCAAGTCACCTTCCACCGCTACGTCCGCCCTTTCCTCGAGGCTCTTCAGAACCAGAGCACCGTGGTGCGCACGGTCTCACTTGCCTCCGAGATCCGATTCGACCCTCCCTTTGCCTGCTCCCTGCCAGTGACCCTCCGGCAGGAAGGCGCCACCCTCCTGGCCGATCCCGCCCCCCTGTCGAATTCCGGGGACTTTGCCTCGGCCATCGAGTCCGATGGATTCATCGAACTGCCTGCCGACCATAAAGTGTTCCCCCCGGGCAGCCTCGCGCCCTTCCGTCCCTGGCTCTGATCCCGGCAGCAAAACCGCTCGCTCTTTCCGGCTGATGTTTTAGCGTTCCGGTGGTGAGCGAACTCTCCCATCTTGATGAGGCGGGCCAGCCCCGCATGGTCGATGTTGGCTCCAAGGCCGTGACCGCCCGGCGGGCCCGGGCCGCCTGTACGGTGATCCTGGGTCCCGAACTCATGGCCGAACTCCAGGAGGGGGGCTTCCAGAACAAGAAGGGGGCCGTCCTGAACACCGCCATCCTGGCAGGGATCATGGCTGCCAAGCAAACCTCATCCCTCATCCCGCTCTGTCATCCCCTGCCCCTCGACAAGTGCGACGTGACCATCAAACCCGAGGGTGACGCCTCCTTGTGTGTCCAATGCGAGTGCGGCACCAGCAGCAGGACCGGAGTGGAAATGGAAGCCCTCACCGGGGCCTCGGTGGCCGCCCTCACCGTTTACGACATGTGCAAGGCG
>DMYM01000211.1 GCA_003483645.1 Verrucomicrobiales bacterium | reverse complement strand
TGGTGATCTGGGGCGGCGAGTTCGGCCGCACTCCCATGGCGCAGGGCAGCGGACGCGACCACCACATCAAGGGATTCTCGATGTGGTTTGCGGGCGGCGGGATCAAGGGCGGTGTGAGCCACGGCGCGACCGACGACCTGGGCTACAACGCGGAAAAGGATGTGGTCACGGTTCACGACTTCCACGCGACCCTCTTGCACCTCTTCGGCATCGACTACCGCAAGTTCAGTTACAAGTTCCAGGGGCTCGACTTCCGCCTCACCGGGGTGGAACCAGCCAAGGTGGTGAAGGCGATCCTGGCGTAGGGGGCTGCAACTTGCCGGACCGCCGGCCGGTGGGGCCGAATCTGGTCCGAGTGGAGGCGTATCGATCCCAATATGGATGACGTGGGCGGATCGTTCGGAAAGGTCCTCGACTTTGTGGCTCAAGATGGTCGGTGATCGTTGCGGTCGAGCGTGAGGGTGTCCAAGTTGTTGCCACATGATACGGTCGATCGATTTTCATAGCGCCCTGCGGTTCGCCCTCCTTGCCATCCTCGTATCTTCACTCGTTGGAGCCGAGTCCGGCTCGTGGAACCAGTTCAGGGGGCCCAATGGGTCGGGAGTCGCGCCTGGATGCAAGCCACCCGTGAAACTCGACGGCAATCTTACGTGGAAGATCCCGGTTCCTCCGGGTCTGTCCGCGCCAGTCGTTTTCGGCGACCGAATCTTTCTGACCGCGGTCGAAGGCGAGCGCCTCGTCACCCTCGCCTATGACAAGAGCACCGGGAAACTGGCGTGGCGTCAGGCAGCGCCCGAGAGCAAGACCGAAAAGGTCCACAAGGCCAACAGCCTGGCGACGCCGACACCTTTCGCGGACAAGGACCGCGTCTACGTCTACTTCGGTTCCTACGGCCTGCTCTGCTATGACCACCAGGGTCGCGAGCAATGGAAGAAACCGATTTCCGCCGCCGGGAACATGTACGGAACAGCAACCTCGCCGATTGGACATGGCGACAAGCTGATCCTCGTTCTCGACAACGACGCCAACCTGCCGAACAGCCGAGTCAGCCGATCGAAGGTCGTGGCCCTGAACAAGGCGAATGGGGATCTCGTCTGGGAGACGCCGCGCCCCCTCCAGCGCAGCAGTTGGTCCACCCCGATGCTCTGGAAGTACGAGGGCGGAGAAGACCTCGTGATCTTCGGTAATGGCCGGGTCTACGGCTATCACTCTGAAACCGGCGCGGAGAAGTGGTCAGTGACTGGATTCTCGCGGGAAGCGATCACCAGTCCGGTAGCGGGCAGCGGACACCTCTTCGTGGTATCCGCCCAAGGCGGCACTCCCGATGAGGACTTCGATCCCGAGCCGTTCTGGAAGGCGATCCTGCAGTTCGACAACGATGGCGACCAAAGAGTCGCACATGGTGAGATGACCGAGCACTTCACCTTTCCCTTCCGACCGGAACTGCCCCCGGGGCATCCCGGCTTCGGCTTGCCCATGCCCACCGATCCCGCAAGAAGGAAGCAACGTCAGAACGGCCTCTTTCACTCGGTCGACAAGAACAAGGACGGCTTCTGGACTCGCGACGAGTTTGTCGCCCACACCACCACGCGTCGCGGCAATCCAATCCTGAAGGCAATTCGGCCGGGAGGGCAAGGCGACGTCACCGACAGCCATGTCACCTGGCAACTGAGGAAAAGCATTCCGGAGATTCCCTCTCCTCTCTTTTACCAGGGCCGCCTTTACCTGGTCCGCAACGGGGGCGTGCTCGCCGCGGTTGATGCAGCCAAAGGCGAGCTTCTCTACCGCAAACGCCTCGGAGGTTCCGGGATGTATAGCGCATCCCCGGTGGTGGCCAATGACCACCTGTACCTGGCCTCCGACCAGGGACTCGTTTCGGTCGTCAAGACCGGCGATTACGAATTAGTCCACCAGCATGACCTGAAGGAAGCCGTGCTGGTCACTCCGGCACTCGACGCCACAACCATCTACATCCGCAGCAGGAAGCACCTTTGGGCCTTCCGCACGAAAAACTGAGGCTCACTTCATAGCACCGCGATTCCTACCACCCACCATGCGCAGGGGGCAAGCGGGGAGAGGCTACGCCACGCGGATCGGAGCGGGGTGAGGTTACTCCGCGGCTTCTTCCCACGTCTCAACCTCTTCGCCTTTGCTGCTCCAGTATTTCGCGGAAACCCGACGCCCCGTTTAGGGGCTGGAGATTGTGCCGCCATTCATTGCACCGGTTACTTGGGAGTGATTGTCTCTGCTTCGATGACGAAGTAGCGAGACTCTTCCGGGGGCAAGACGAACTCCAGGGTGTTTCTCGGAGGTTGAGCGAGGATCCTGGTGTAATGACCGAAGACGGGCCAAGTTGGGGGAGGGTCGCGGAGGTTCACCGCACTGCGGAGATGATAGACACGATTCGGTTTGCTGAGCCAGCTGAGGCGGAATGTTCCGGTGGCGGGGTCGTGATCGAACTCGAGACGGAGGTCTTGATCACGCTGCGGGGAGAAGGGAATGAGCAGTTGATTGGAGGCTGCGTTGGGAAGGCCTTCGCGGACCATGACACCGGGAGGAATCTCAATGGTGACGGGCGAAGCGATGGGGAACACCTGCGCAGTGTAAAAGTATCCTTGTCCGGCTAGGTTGATGATCGCTCCGTTTTTGACGGTGATTGCGTCTTCCAGGAAGTTGGTGACCGAACGGTCAAACGTGATGGTGAGAGGGAAGGGCCCATCCACTTGTCCGGAGGGCCCGCCGAGTTGAACTCCGATGGAGGTCGCGGAAGTGCCCTGTAATCCGCGAATCCAAATTGCAAGCGCGTGAAGGGCCTCACGGTCGACGAGGTTCTTGGCGAGGGGCGGCATGGCCGCGGGACTCGGCTGGGGGTGGGCGAGTCGGAAATACACGGCGGAGAGACCGGGATCTCCGGGGATGAGCTGCCCGTCGTTCTCGTGAGATGGATCCAGATCGAATCGTCCTTCGAGGTCGGAGCGGAGCGCTTCGTTGAGAAGCTTCTGGCTGTGCAAGGGAACGGTGAGGCGGGC
Organism: Verrucomicrobiales bacterium; assembly: GCA_003483645.1. Classification (GTDB taxonomy): domain Bacteria; phylum Verrucomicrobiota; class Verrucomicrobiia; order Verrucomicrobiales; family Akkermansiaceae; genus Roseibacillus_B. The sequence goes on along the minus strand of DMYM01000211.1, from coordinate 411 downwards.
ATCGAAGCCGGGACCCAGTGCTCCCGGGCGGTGACAATGAGCACAGTTGGAATCGAGGTAGGAACGGACCCGGTGTTCGAGAGGAACGGTCCCGTCATGGAGCGGGGTCGAGCGGAGACTACTTCCGATTTCCCATCTCAAGAGGCGGCGATCAAGCATCTGCAATTCGTTCCAGGTCTCCAGTTGATTGGCCACAATCCGTGAATCGGGATAGAAGAACGATCCGTTGAGTTGGTGAGTGCGGACGCCGAGGGCCTGGCCTGCAGTCGAGTTGTGGCAGCTAAGGCAGTCAGATCTGCCGGGGAACTGCCAGCGTTGATTGATGGTAGTGCCGTCAGTCTGGGTGATCTGGTAGTCGGCGGTCTCGCGGTTCGAAATGAGATCGGCATCCGAGCCGTCGGGGCGCCAGCG
>DMYM01000295.1 GCA_003483645.1 Verrucomicrobiales bacterium | reverse complement strand
GGGTTGGAGATTCTTCCGCAGGGAATGCGTGGTGGAAAGCGGAATCGGTGTCTGATACCTGCGATTGGCCAGTCGCCTGCTGCTACGGTCTCCCGGTGTCCAGCAGGGGGGTGCTCAACTGGCGGTAGGAGTCCATGCTGAGGACAAAGTAGTGGGGGTCATCATTGAGTTTTCCATAGAAGATCCTGTTCCGGGGGGAGCGACTGGCCGGGGCGAGGTCGAAGGAAGCTTCGCGAAAGCCCTTGAGATCACCTTGTTCGTCGAGTTCCCGGAAGACCGCAGTGAAACGGAAGGTGGGTGAGCGAAGAGCACGGATGGCGGCAGGGGTGCTTTCATCCAACCAGCGCTCCACCCGAAGGGCCTCCATGAACCTGATGAACTGGTTGGCACGGTGCTTGCTCAGGTTGGCACTGACGTCCTCGTCGAACTGTCGGGCCTCCCAATCTTCGGTGAGGAACTTGTACTTCAGGGTGAGGGCCGGGTCAGCGAGGGGGATCTGGAAGGGAAACTTCTCGATCTTCATGATGCTGAGGTCGACGATGGAGAAAGGCATGAGCAGGGAGTCCCGCCACTGGTAAGGCCTGGTGGCAATGGAGGTGTAGGTAGCGGCATCGATCTCGGCCACGGTGGATGATCCGTGGCGCATGGCGTAGAATTGGCCGTTGATGCCCCGACCGAAGAAAAGGTCGATGGGGTCGCCCTCCCTGAGATCGAGAATAATGCGTTTGGCGGGCGGGGAGAGTCCGTAGCGGGAGAGGTTGCTGGCGGCGTTGGAAGCGAAACCGACCACTTCGTTGCGTGAGATCGCCTCCAGGACACGGAACACCACAGCCTCGTTGGCAGGAGCGGTATCGCCCCCCTGGTTCAAGATCCACCGGTCCTGGCCGTTGCGTTCCCTGCCCAGAAATACATGAATCAATCCGGGATCGTTGAACTGGTGGATGGTCATCGACTTGAGGGTGGCGATGTCGAGGTTGGTAAGGGTGCGCTCCCGCAGTTGGTCAACTTCGAGCGGGAGATGCGCAAGAGTCATGCTGCCGGTGATCGGTTTAAGGGGGATCTCAAAGACGAGGTCTGGGCGCTCGCCAGTGGTGGCCAGCACGGTGTCGGCATCGGGAGGAGAGGGAGGTTCGACTGTGAGCGTGCTGGGGGTGCGGACCCTGCCGTCGGTTCCGAAATGCCGGAGCTCCACTTCAAGCAGAAATCCACCGGGAGGGCGGGGAGGAATGGTGACCGATTTGAGGTCGTGGATGCGAATGGCCTCCAGTTGCGCAAGGCCCACGATGAGTCCATTGACCATCTTGGGGTTCGTTCGGGACTCGAGGGGTTTGGTCATCTTCCAGGCTGGAGAATCGGCCTCGGGCCGGCTGAGGACGATTTCGCGCCCTTTGGTCCTGATCGTGATGTCCGCGATTCCCTGTTGATCGAAGAGCAGGGGGTGGTGGTCGCGCAGGCGGCTGAGGCCGCGATCAAGGATCTGCCGGACACTGGTTTTCAACTTTTCCGGGGCGGAGCAGACGTAGATATGATCATCCAGTGAGTCTTCAGCCGGGCGAACGAAGAAGGTCCCAATCAGGGTGCCCTCTTTTTCATTGGGTCGATGCCAGGCAGTGCGGCGGCCCAGTCGATAGTTGACCAGCGTATTCTGACTGCGGTCCCTGAGGGTGATGTTATAGCGTCCCCCGTATGTATCGGAGGCATGCATGCCGGCCTCCTCAAGGGTGATTTCCTTGCGTCTGATCACATCTTCCACCAGTAGGTGGCGGGAGAAGTCGACGATCGTTTGAAGAACGATGTAATCCGCCCGGTCTTGCTTGGGATTCACCATGCGCCAGATGCCCTGTCGCTTCACGAATTCGGCCCGCTCTCCGGAGCTTTTGCTGATCACCACCGTGTGGACATCACCGGGATCGAAATTTTCGTAGAGGATGTCACCTGCCTGGCGGGGCGGCGTTCCGAAGATCTTGCCCAGGTCATTATTGAAGAGCTGGATGCATGCGAGCCCCCCCACCATGGAGGCGAGAATCACCAGACTGAGGGTGAACCACTTGGAGAGCATGGGGCGAAAGGAAAGGAGTCCGGAGAGGTTATTCGGGGAACTCGTTCTGGGAAAGCATGCGATCGGTTGCCTGGCCGTGGTCAGACCCGCCGGGTATTCCAGATGAAGAGGGCCGCCAGGATAAAGGCGCCGGGAATGAAGAAGAGGTTGAGCTTGTTGACGAATGAGACCTTCCGGGAAGGAAGGAGCAGCTTGTAGTATTTGACTGGCTTGGGGCCGATGCCGATCAGTTCTTCCCGGCCAATGAGCCAGTTGCTCGTATTTCGAAGGAAATCGATGTGTTCCCTGTGGCGCGAGCGCGGTTGCAGAAAATCGGAATTTGACACCACGATCATGCGTGAGGTGGCTTCAGCCGTGGTGTCGTTGCGCTCGTTGCCGCGGGAGATGGAGGCACCAAGATAATGGGGTCCGGGGATGGGAGCGGATCCGTCAAGTGGCTGTGCGCGGACGTTCTTGTTGGCGGTAATGAGAGCCAGAGG
>DMYM01000008.1 GCA_003483645.1 Verrucomicrobiales bacterium | reverse complement strand
CGTTCAATGAGAAGTTTCATGTCAGAGTTTTTCCCGGTAGTCTCCAGGGCCTTGCGAAGCACGGGAAGACTGGCTTCGGTCCCCACCCGCCGCAGGATCAGGAGGGCAGATCGTTGCGCAGCCGGATTCTCATCATTGATGCAGGGCAGGATCACGGTCTCCATTTGACTCCCCATGGAAATCACCTCGCTTTCCCAGTCAAGCGGATCCTCCTTCCACAGGGTCTTGAGAAATGGGATGCCCCCGGGTGTCCGCCGCCCAATGAGAAACTCAATCATGCTCTTGGGCACCTCCTCACTCTTGCCAATGAGATCCTCCACAAGGCGGATCACCGCAGGTTCGGATCCGTCCTCAGGCACGGACCAGACCATGATAGCCTTGCAGATGGCCGAGCGGAATTCGGTGTCAGCATCTTCGTCCAGCAATCCGACCAGACGCCTGGCAATCTCGGACCGGAAACGGGAGGGTTCAACGGTGGAGAGTCGCTGGGCGGCATCCTTCACCCGGTCGATATCGATGTGTTCAAGTTCCTTTTTGTTCAGAACAATGAAGGCCTCGTGCGTCCTGTTGTTGAGTTTACTCTCAAGTTCGGAGCTGGGTTCCACCAGGTTTTCCCCCTTCACCCCGATGTGCAGGACGCGCAGGTCCTCATAGACATTCTCCACATCGGCAAAGTGCTCCACCAGTTCGACCAGTTCGGGCATCTTGATGCTGATGCCCTCAATAATGAGCAACCCTCCTTCACCCCGTGGATAAAAGGCCGGTCGGGCAGCCGCTCCGGTCTTCCGTTGCAGGTAGCGCTGGATCTGGTAACGGAAGTGCTGCCCCATCTCTGGCGCCCAGAGCGCCCACACCGATTCCTGTCCGAAGGAGTCGATGGCGCGCTGGACGGGGGCGTAGGTCATGACCTTCCGCACCTCGTCCTCGGACATCCTGACGGGGGCCACCTCAGCTCTGTCCGAGGGTGACCGCGTCGGGTTTCCGGTGTCCTGAGACTCCTCAGGAACACCCTTCGACCGAAGGATCACGGTGAACAGGATCACCATGACCGCAAGCACCACCCCGGTCAGGGCCACCTGCTTGTGCCGACGGAATCCCGCACAGAAGATCAGGGACAATCCCACCAAGGCAACGAATCCACTCAGCAGGATCCTCTTTTCGATCTCCATGTCGCTGAAGACGCCGTTTCCCATCGAACCAAAGACGAGAATAACGAGATAAATGACGAGGATGAAAGTCCCGGTCACCCCTGCCACCGTGCGCCCGGGCGTAGGCGGGATGACATCGGCCGCAGTCGCACTTTCACTGTAGGTTGCGGTGGCAAACTCCACCTCCGGGGTGGGATCCGCCGGCGAGAATCCATGCCCGTAATGCTTGAGGCCCGGCTTCTTGATGTCGCCCGGGAAGTAGCGGTCTCGCTCGGGCACAATGGCATCCTTATCGACCACAAACTGCTTCTCACAGGATCCACACTGAACAGTCCGGCTCTTCAATTCCTCGTCGACCGTGAACTGCCGCTGACAGGCTGGACATTGAATGCGGAGAGTCATAGGGAGGGGTTACCGGCCGGGAACGGAGACAGGTTCCCCATAACAGGACCCAGTTTCAACACAATCCGTTCGAACTTTCCCTCCCACAAGTGGGGAATCCCCGCTGGAGCAAGACAGACTCTTGACCCACCGACTCGGTAGGCTAGGAAAGGTCAATGCCGCCCGACATCGTAGGACTTTTGACTCTGCAGGAACGTGATCAGCGCCTCCAGGAGCTCCGCAAGCAGCTGGAGCGCATCCCCCGGGAACAGGACCTGGCCCGGGAGCGACTGGCCGCGCACCAGCAGGCGGTAGATGACGCCAAGGCCGTCCTGCAGGAAAACGAGATTACCATCAAGGGTGTGGAGCTCGATGTGGGCACCCGCAAGGAGTCCATTGCCCGGCTCAAGCAACAGCAATTTGAGACCCGCAAGAACGAGGAATACAGGGCCCTGGGAGTAAAGGCGAGCCACTATTCAGACGAGATCGACGGGCTGGAGACGCGCGAATTGGAGCTCATGGAGCGAGGAGATCAGCTGCGGAGCACACTGGCGGAGGCGGAGGCGGCCTACTCCACCACCAGAGGGGGCGTGGACGAGGAGGTCGCTACCCTGCAGAAACGAGCCGACAATTTCTCCCGGGAGGCGGAATCTCTGGAGGGAGAACGAAAGCAGCTTCTGGTGGGGATGGACGACAGCATGATATCCATCTACGAGCGCCTCCTCAAGTTGCGGGGGGCACCCGTGGTGGTCCAGATCACGGGCGAACGCCAGTGCCTGGGTTGCCACGTGAAGGCCACCCCGACCACCATGGTTCGGGTGCAGACCGGCAAGGAGCTCGTGAACTGCGAGAATTGCGGGAGAATCCTCTATCCGCAGTGATCGAGGCGCCCGGGCAGGAAAAAACAATTGCATCTGCAAGGGGCATCGTGTAGCCCTCCCGGCCCTCTGGCGCTCCCTCCCGATGGCGCCCAGCAACCCCAGCCGCATCACGCCTCAGAACCATGAACGTCATCCAGAAAATCGAACAGGAGCAACTCAAGGAAGACGTCACCGATTTCAACGTGGGAGACAGTGTGAAAGTGCACACCCTCGTTCGGGAGGGCGGCAAGGAGCGGGTCCAGATCTTCGCGGGCCTGGTCATCGCCAAACGGGGCAGCTCCGTCAACGCGGCCTTCACGGTCCGTAAAATCTCCTACGGTGAAGGAGTCGAGCGGGTTTTCCAGCTCCACTCGCCCCGTATTTCCAAGATCGAGGTGACCAATCGCGGCAAGGTGCGGCGCGCCAAACTTCACTACCTGCGGGGCCGGGTGGGCAAACGTGCCCTCCAGGTGAAGAGCAGTGACCGGCGATAACGGGTTCCCGCAGCCCGCAAGGCAGCGGCTCAGCAGGGACTTTTGCCCTTCCCACCCTCCCGGAGCTTGAAATCCGGTGGACATGAGGGATTCTGCCTCAACGTGCGAATTCCCATTCCGATAGTCGTCGGTATTTCGCTCCTGGCCGTGGCCTCACTCTGGTGGCTCCGTACCAGGGACATGGACTTCCTCACCCCCAAGGGTGTGATCAAGCCCCTTCCCGACTTCATGACCGACCCGGCAGGCAACCCTGCTTCCTCCGAACCCGTCCTTGGCGCGGAGTTTGCCTCGTCAGACACACCCACTCCCTCTCCTGCCCCCGACAAGCCCGATCTCGATCTCGGGGACCTTGAGAGTTCACCGGGCCTGACAGAGTATTCCGAATATGCCGCCAAGGGAGCCGGTTACCTGGTGAGCCTTGCCACCGAACTGGAACTCCAGGGCCACTGGAACCGCTCTCTCCTGGCCTGGGAGCGCGTCCTCGACTCCTGCCATCCCTCCCCGCAGGAGCGCAAGACAGCAGAGAACGCCATAGTGCGTATCCGCCCCACTCTGACCCATTGGAATATCGACCCCGGCGGCGATATTCCCCTCCTCCTGCAACTCGGCAATCCCCGGCGTGCCTCCGACAACTTCAAGCAGTCCGCCCAGGAGGCAGCAGATTTCCTGCGAGGTGCCTCTGATCATACCCTTCTGATCGAAGCGCGCATAACAACCTCCCGATCACGCAACACCGCGACGGGGGCCCCCATATCCATCTCCTTCTCCGGATCCGGAAAG
>DMYM01000042.1 GCA_003483645.1 Verrucomicrobiales bacterium | reverse complement strand
CTCAAGGGCCTGCGTATTGCGGTGATGGGCTGTATCGTGAACGGACCGGGCGAAATGGCCGATGCGGATTTCGGTTACGTGGGAGGCGCCCCGGGCAAGATCAACCTCTACGTGGGCAGGGAAGCCGTGAAATTCAACATCCCGGAAGAGGAAGCCGTTGAACGGCTCGTCGATCTCATCAACGAACACGGAAAGTGGATCGATCCGCCTGTCCGGAAGCCGGTCGAGGTCTAGACTCGTTGTCACCAAGACGGGCAGTTGCGCAAACTCCGGGCTCTTGGTAGCGTCCACCTGAGCGAACTCAGCGTGACCATCACTTCAAAGATCAGGGCCGGAACGATCACGGAAAAGGAAGAGAAGGCCTCCACTGAACTGGCGGGGACCTGGAACGTGCTGGTCTTCGATGATCCTGTAAACCTGATGGAATATGTGACCAAGGTTTTCCAGAAGATCTTCGGTTATCCCCGCGAGCGGGCAGAAGATCTCATGATGACGGTGCACGTCGCAGGCAAGGCGCTGGTGTGGACCGGCGCGAGAGAGCCCGCGGAACTCTACGTCCAGCAACTGCACAGCTACCAGTTGCACGCCAGCCTCGAGAAAGCCCAGTAGGAATGAAAGTGCTGCCCACACTGGAGGGAGGCCTGCGAATCGAGGTGGAAACCGCCACCGACTGGCTGGTGCTGGAACAGATCGCCTCCGATGCCCTGGAGGACGGGGTCGAGAACCTGCCTACCCGCCTGAGTGCGCTCATGGACGAAGAGTCCGAGTGGGACGAGATAGTCGTTCCCGAACTGGAGGATTTCTTCACCGGCCAGCTCCGCATGGTTCGCGACACCATCCACGCCGCCCAGCAGGAATCGACTGACCCGGCGGAGGGAATGTTTCTCATCATGCGGGCAGAGGGCGGTCAATGGTACGGTGCACTGAATCAGGCCCGGCTCGCGCTGGAAACCCACTACAGGTTCGGTCCTGGCGAGGAAGTGAACGAAGTGGAATCCTTTCCCGCGCCCAAGCGATCGGCCTTTATCCGCAGCCAGTTCTACTGCGCTCTGCAGAGTGTTCTGCTGGAGCACGTCCTCGATTGAGGGCCTGGTGAGCCCGCGGCAGCGGATTCTGGAAAAGTTGAACGACGGGGCGGGCGGGACGTCCTTGCTTCCTTGAAAGCGGGAGCCCCCTTGCCGAGATCAGAGCTGCTCCTGGACCCTGAGAAACCGCGACCGAAGGACCACTCCGTTCCCACCGTGATCCTGCGGACTCATCAGCACGCCACGAGAGAATGTGCGGAGTAGCGATCCGGGCGATGAAAGTCAGGCTCACCGCCACCTAAGCAGACAGCTGTCAGGAACTGCTGGACCGGAGAGTTGAGGATAAAGGTGGCGTTCATCCTGGTGCCGCTCCCGAAGTGGAGATGCTCCTTCAGCCACGCCAGGGGCAGATCAGCGCGAGCCTGCCATCCCTCCGGTCCACAGGTGCCGAGGGAAGTCGCTCCGATCTCCCTCAGTTCGCGAGCGGGCTTCGCGGCGAACCGAAAAGACACGCCCAATGCGCACCATTGGGGGAGAGATTGAACTCCAGGTAATTTCCGGTAACGGGATCGCTGAGAAAGAACTCGGCCACATCATATTCCCAGAGTTGCTCATGGAAGAGACCGGAGCGCGCCCCAGGGTGACAGAGAGCCGCAGCCTGGCGTGAGGAACGGAACACAAAGACGTCACCCTCAAGGGCAAAGCTGAAAAAGACCGGCGGATTCACCTCATTCTCAAACCAGTCCCCCGCGAGACTGGTGAGGGGAGGAGACCCGTTGCCGGAGATCGCATAGATGGTCATTTCGTTGGTGTTCAAACGATCTAGTTTAAGGAAGTAAATATTTAAGAATTGTGAACAATTTAGCTCGCTCAGACTGGGCTGACGAAATACACTGAAACCGTCTTGGAGTCTCGATCCATGTTGAATTTGCAACCAATCGAATATGTCGGCAAATCTGCCCGCCACCAACCGCGGAAGAAAAAAGGCCCGAGAGGCCCCGGTTTCTTCGGAGGCTGGTTCCTTCTCATCCTGGTGATCGCGATTGGTTTCTTTTTCCTGCGGCCGATTATTCCCTTTCTGCAGTCGCAGCGGGCCCAAGCCTCCGCGGTAAACAAGAAGAGGGCGATTGATGAACTCCGGAGCTCGGAAGAGTTCTCCAAGAATCTTGCAGCTGCCGCCCTGGAACGCACCAGGGAAACGGTGGACTACGATCCCGCTTACTATGATCTGGCCTATCCAGGGGGCGATCTCCCCCCGCACAAGGGTGTCTGTACCGACCTCGTCGTGCGAAGCTACCGGACCCTGGGGGTCGATCTTCAGCAGCTTGTGCACGAAGACATGTCCGCCCATTTCCGTCTCTATCCTCAGCTCTGGGAGCGCAAAGGCCCGGACAGTAACATCGATCACCGCCGGGTGCCTAATCTCCAGCGTTACTTTTCACGGTTCGGGAAGATTCTCGAAAATTCCCACTCGCTCGACGACTACAAAGTTGGCGACGTGGTGACCTGGAAACTCCCCTATGGCGCGGCGGAGCAAGCCGGCAGCCATATAGGCATCGTGGTTCCCGGTCCTGGCGCCCGCGGTAACGAGAAATGGGTTGTCCACAACATCGGCTCCGGGCCCGAATGGGAAGACAAGCTCTTTGACTACGAGATCGTGGGCCACTTCCGCTTCGCCCCGCTCCACGAGACGATGACCGCTTCCGCCAGCAGAAAGGCCGGGGCGACCCTCTCGACTTCGCCCTGAGCATCGTCAGATCATCTTGCCGGGGCCAAGGTGAAACCACAAAGATCGTGGGGTGCCCGGGCTCTCCCCCTCCCGGAGGCTGCCGCGCGCGGTGGCCATGTGCACATTTGTTTCGTGCATCCCCCGCAGCTACAAAGAAACAAGGCAGCTTCACAAAGGAAGTGAGATCGCTAGGCCGTGTTGACTAGC
>DMYM01000182.1 GCA_003483645.1 Verrucomicrobiales bacterium | reverse complement strand
GAATCCTGGCAGTAGGTGCTGGAGAGGACAATGGTTCGGTGAATCTCCTTCATGGACCAGCCCTTCTCCATAAACTCAACGGCCAGCCAGTCGAGGAGCCCGGGATGGGACGGAGGCTCACCCATCGTCCCGAAGTCGGCCGCGGTGGCCACCAGGCCGGTGCCGAAGAAGTGTTGCCAGTGGTAGTTGACCGCCACCCGGGAAGTGAGGGGATGGTTCGGCTGCACGAGCCACTTCGCGAAATCGAGTCGATTGGCCTTCGCTCCCTCCGGGAGAGCGGGGAGGGCGGCCGGCACGGCAGGGTGGACCCGTTCACCCCTGTCCTTGAAGTTCCCCCGGATGTGGACGTGTGTTTCCCGGGGGGCAGGGAGCTCGTCCATGACCTGGATCTTGATGGGTTTCCGACGCAGGGAAGCGAGTTCGCCCTGCAGCTTCTGGATTTCGGCTCCCGTTGTGCCCATCTGGCCCGGGTCAGGCAGAGCCCTGGCGTAGAGGCGGACCTGGCGGAGTTCGCCCTGGAAGTGGAAGGCGTTGGGAGTTTCCGAGTTCGTGTAGCCGGCCCCGATGGCGAGTGGTCGCGCACTCACCGAGATTCCGCCGGGAACATTTCCGGTGACCCTGGCGGCCTTGTCCTCCACCCCGTCCACAAAGAGCTTCATGGATTTGCCAGCCTGGAAGACGAGGGCGACATGATGTTCCCTGTCGTCGTTGACGGGCATGCTGCTGTGAATTACAGCTCCGTTCCATGGTTCGTTGGTGGAGGAAATCCAGGCGAAGAGATGGCCGGGACGACTGTTCTTGTCGGCCTCCCCGCCAATCCCGAAGACGAAGCTGCGGGTCTTGCTCTTCCAGTCGTATTTGGAGGCGATATCCGCTACCTTCTCCCTCGTCCTGATCACGGCCGTGATGGTGAGATCGCCGGTGGGTGCGAACTTTTCCGGGTCTTTCTCCACATGGCCCTTCGCCCAGATCCCCAGCAGGGTCGTGTCGCCGGGGGAGCTTGCCCTGGGCACGGCCTTTCGAAGGGCGGTGATCCTGTCTTCGAGCACCTTGCGCCGCTCGTTGTCATCCTGAGGGACGAAGTCCATCAGGGGACCGTGCGTGTCGTAGCCTTTTCCAAGGTGGGGCACGTTGTTGAAGATGGCGAAGAGCTGGTAGTATTCCTTCTGGCTGACGGGGTCGTGCGTGTGGTCGTGGCACTCGGCACATTCCAGGGTCAGCCCCAGCCATGTCCGGCCCGTGGTCTTGAGGCGGTCGACCACTGTCTTGACCCGGAATTCCTCCTTGCGCGGGTTGTTCCCCTTGGCCTGCATGGCGTTACGGTGAAAGCCGGTGGCGACCTTTTCAGCAGGGCCACCATTGGGAAGGAGGTCGCCCGCGATCTGCTCGATGGTGAACTGATCGAAGCGCTTGTTGTTGTTGATGGCATGGATGACCCAGTCGCGATAGACCCACATGTTGCGGGTGCGGTCGGCAGCGTAACCCGAGGTGTCGGCATAGCGGGCCAGGTCGAGCCAGTTCTGCCCCAGACGTTCTCCGAAGTGGGACGAGGCCAGAAAACGTTCCACCAGAGTGGGCCAGGCATCGGGAGAGTCATCAGCGAGGAAGCGCCGGACCTCTTCAGGAGTGGGGGGCAGGCCGCGCAGGTCAAAACTGAGCCGGCGGATGAGGGTGTGCCCGGGGGCGGGGGGAGAGGGGGCCAGGCCTTCCTGTTGCAGGCGCAGGCGAACGTAGTGGTCGATGGGATGGATTCCTTCGGGCAAGGTCTCCTGCCGGGGCGGTTGGTATGCCCAGTGGGGGGATTCGTTCCCGTCTGCGAACACCGGAATGGAGGTGAAGCCGAGAGCGAGCAGCAATCGAGGCACCGCTGCCCATGCAAGCTGCCGGGATCCCGGGTCGTCATGAGATCTGTCCACTGCAAGCGGGATGTCCGTGATAGGGTTGGAATCCTGCATCACGGTTTCAGGATCGTCCCTCCTCGAGATCGTAGACGTCGAACCAGACGTAGACGGGCCGGTTCCCGGGGATGAATTGCGGGATGTAGCCTTCGAGAAATTCCTGGAGCTCGATGGGCAGTTCGCAGATCCGCTTGCCGCGCATGTCGTTGTTCCACTGGATGATCTCGCGGCGTTCGCGCCTGCTGGCATTTTCCTCGATCCAGGTCGCCACCGCCCCGTCCTCAGCGCCGGTGGACACGAACTCCCGGAAGGCTTCCGCGGTCAGACCGGTGAAATCGAAGAAGAAGTTGTCGAGGGGACAGTCGAACTTGTATTCCCCGAGGGTGCCGGCAATGGCTGCCCGGCACTTGTCGAGGGTGCGGGCGGCAATAACATAGCCCCCCAGCGTCTCGCGGGGACTGCGGGGAGAGCTGCCGGGTCGGGTAAAATCAGAGGACGGCACTCCGGCAGGTTTCGCCCGGTTGGTAATCAGGTCAAGCCTCGGTTAATCATCCAGAAGCGCCATCATGCCCGCAGGGCCATGACGAACGACGGACTCCTCCGCTCCGCTATTCGGTACCCAGTTGCTCCAGCAACGTTTTCCAGCCCTTCATTGATCGACCCAGGTTGTCGCGGGCACTGCCGCGGATGCCGTAGTGCTGGAGGCCGACCGGACCATCCCACTTCAGGGACTTCAGTTTCCGGAGGACCGGCAGGACATCGTAAGTGCCGGCATCGAGCGGTTGGATGAGGGTATTCCATCCCGTGCCGTCCTTGTCCGCGCCGTTGATGGTGACCACAAAGAGGTGTGGGGCGGCTTCCTCAAGGCGTTTGTCGATCTCCCTGCCATCAACCTTGAGAAAGTGGCAGAGGTTGAAGGTGAGGCCCAGGTTCCGGCGATGGGCGGCCTTGACCAGTCGCACGCAGTCCTGGACGCGGTCGGCGTAGGCGCCGGCGTGGGGGTAGAGCGCGAGGCGAACGTTCGATTTGTCGGCGTGGTCGGCGAGCTCCTGTAACTTTGCCACCACCGGGGCGTCGGCACTGGAGGGATCAGCGGGCCGTCGTCCCCCGACGTAGAGCCACACGATGGCCTTGCGCCCTTTCAGCTGGCTGATGGCCTTGTCCAGGTTTGCGTTGTTCGTGACGCCGTTGCTGCGAACCTCGATGCCATTGTAGAGCGGAGCGAACCTGATCTTGTGCTTGTCGGTGGCGGCCAGCATCTCGGGAATGTGGTTCGCCCCGGTGTAGCCGATACCGGAGAAGCCCAGTTCCTTCACGAGAGCGGCCTGCTGGTCGTAGGACCGGGTCTGGCTGTCACGGGTCCCGGTGTCCATGGCAAAGAACTCCCACTCTGCAAGACAGAGGGGGGAGAGCCCGGCGAGGACGATGAAGGGGCAGAGGAGGCGAAGTTTCATGATCCATGAGTCAAGGAACTCGTGGAGAGCGGTTCAAGCCCGGATTCGGCAGGCAATCTGAACGGGTGACTGGATGTCTTACGGCAACGGGGTGTTGGGTTTGACCGCGTTGGCCGGGTAATTGCCGTTGAAGACCATCATCTGGTCCTGCCTTTCGGCCACTACGAAGGACTCGTCGATCCTGCCCTCCTTGCCGGTCACGCGCTTCAGATCGAGTTGGAGGTGTTCGGCAAGGAAGGGGTAGGCAGCCATGCGCTTGGAGAGGCCGTAGTCGTGTTTCTCGTCGGGGAAATGGGCATTGGAGACCTTGTCCAGGGAGCCATGGAGCTTGTAGATGTGCTGGACGAAGGGGAACTCGATCCTGGGGGTGTTGAGGGTCCAGTCACTGCCGTTGGAAATGAGGAGTTGCGGACGCGGGGCGGCCAGAGCGGCGATTTCAACATTGTTGGTCTTGTGAGTCCCGCTCCAGTGAATGGGCATTCCGCTCTCGCAGTTGCAACCGCCGAAGAAGTGAGCGGAAACCTGGCAGACCGGAATTGTTACCGCCACGCGCTCGTCGAGGGCAGAGAGGATGAAGGTCTGGGTGCCGCCCCCGGAACATCCGGTCATTCCGATGCGCTTGGAATCGACGTTGGGGAGGGTGAGAAGGAAGTCGAGAGCGCGCATGCTGTTCCAGGTCTGCAGGCGCAGGATCTCGGGAGTGCGTCCATGGTCCCAGCCAACTTCCTTGGAATCGCCGTAGCCCATCATGTCGTACTGGAAGACCGCGGAGCCCATCCGGGCGAGGACCGCACAGCGGATCTGGCGCGAATCACGAAAGCGACCCCCGTGACCGTGTGGACAGAGAATCCCGGCCAGCTTCCCCTTGAACCCGGTGGGACGGTAAAGCGTGCCGGTGACGTAGAACCCGGGGGAGCTTTCAATCGCGACATTCTCGGCCTGGTACTCACCGTAGACGCGTTTCTTGTTGAAGCGCGGGTTGAGGGGGGTGCGTTCCGGGAGGGTGGTGAGCCTGGCTCCGGCCAGGATGCCGGCCTTCACGGTGGCCTTGCGCTTTTCCCAGCTTTCGAGGTCGGGGGTGGCCGCCTTGAGTTCCGCCAGCTCCTTCCTGGCCGCCTCCTGGTCATGAGCGTGGCCCTTGCGGAGCCCCTGGGCGCAGATTGTGAGGGGGGTGGACATCCCGACGGCGAGAACGAGGAGCGGCAAGGGTTTCATCCCACCAGAATTGGGTTCATCCCCCTGGAACTCAAGCGCGGAGATCAAGACTTGATGTCATGCGCTTGACCGTCCGGGGGAGAGGAACTAGCAACCACGCGTGAAAGTATGCGCCTTTGGTCTCGCGGAGATCCCGCTGGGCCAACACAACATCAAGGATCCGCGCCTCGACGAAACGCACAAGCTGATCGAAGCCAAGAAGAAGATCTACGCCCAGGTGGAGGTGGTGGGTGACGAAGGGCTGGTCGACTCTGATTGCGTGGTGACCAGTGAAGATGGGTTTCTGGAACTGACTTTTCGTGATGTGGATTTCATCGAGACGCGGCTGGGGCGTGATCCCTCGGCGGAGGAACGGGAGGCCCTGCTCAAACTGAAGGCCTGCCTCGAAGACGAACAAACCGTTTTCCAGGCGAATCTCGACGAGGTCGAGCGGGGGGCCCTGGAGATCCACGGATTCAGCAGCAATAAACCGATCGTGGTAGCCACTCCCGGAGAACTGGGC
>DMYM01000513.1 GCA_003483645.1 Verrucomicrobiales bacterium | reverse complement strand
GAAACGCGGATGGTGTCGCCGATCCCGTCGTCGAGGAGCGAGCCGATCCCGATGGCGGACTTGATCCGGCCGTCCTCGCCATCTCCGGCTTCCGTCACACCGAGGTGGATCGGGTAGTTCCAGTCCTCGCCCTCCTGTTCCAGTCGCACGATGAGGAGGCGGTAGGCCTCGACCATGACCTTGGGATTGGAGGCCTTCATCGAGAAAATGATCTCGTGGTAATCGAGATCGCGAGCGATGCGGACAAACTCAAGGGCGCTCTCCACCATGCCCAGGGGCGTGTCCCCGTAGCGGTTCATGATGCGGTCGCAGAGCGAACCATGGTTTGTTCCGATGCGCATGGCACGCCCCAGTTCCTGGCAGAGCTTCACGAGAGGAACGAACTTGAGGCGGATCCGCGTGAGTTCCTCGGCGTAGTCCGAGTCCGAGTATTCACGGACTTCGAATTTCTTCCTGTCGGCGTAGTTCCCGGGGTTGACCCGCACCTTCTCCACCCACCTGGCGGCCTCAAGGGCGGCGTCGGGCTTGAAGTGGATGTCGGCCACGAGGGGCACCCCACATCCGGCCGCCCGCACGCCGTCCCGGATATGCTCCAGATTTCCGGCATACTTGCGGGTCTGGGCGGTGATGCGCACAATCTCACATCCCGCCTCCGCCAGTTCCAGGACCTCCTTGACGCAGGCCCCGGTATCGCGGGTGTCGGCCGTGATCATGGACTGGATCCGGATCGGGTTTCCGCCGCCCACCCCGACCTTGCCGATCATCACTTCGCGGGAGCTTCTCCGCTGGTAACGGAAGAGATCGGAGCAGTAGCGAAGCGGCGATCGAGCGCTCATCTGCTGGATCTATAGCCCGGATTGGGATAGCTGACCAGCAAGCGCACGAGGGGATTCTCTGCTTTTATGGGTCTGGAGGGCACAAATTCCTGTGCTTGTCGCGCTGTGAGTGTAATCCCAGTATTTTCCCATGAAGAGAATCCGTCCTTTCCTCTGCCTCACCTTCGTCGCCGCCTGGCTCCTTCCCACCGCCGGGGCCCAGGAAGATCAGTCCGCCAGGGAGGAGGCGCCCGGGAAGAAGGAGGCTGTGGAAGCCACCGAGTTCATCCGGATCGATGAAGACGACAAGGCCGCACGCCTGCAGACCTCGGTGACCCGTTACGAGAAGGACGGCGTGACAGTTGATCTCATCGGAGCGGTTCACATTGCGGACAAGAAGTACTACGCTGACCTCAACAAATCCTTTGAGAAATACGACACACTGCTCTTTGAGATGGTGGGTGGCGAAGACATGGTGGAGGGCAAGATTCCCAACCGGGAAGAGGGAGGGGGTGATCTTCAGACCAACTTCCTGCGGGGGATGGTTGATGGGATGTCACGCTTCCTCAAGCTCTCCAGCCAGATGCAGGAGATCGACTATTCACCCAAGAACTTTGTTCATGCCGATCTCACCATGAAACAATTCCAGCAGAAGCAGGAAGCGAATGGAGAATCGCTCTTCAGCTTTGCGCTGGCAGCGGCCCAGCAGGCGCAGAACCAGGGCGTGGAACAACCGAATCCCGCGCGATTGATCGCGGCGCTCCTCTCGGGGAATTCAAACGGCCTCAAGCTCGAGATGATGAAGACCCTCGGCCAGGGGGATGATCAGATTGCCGCCTTTGCCGGCAACAGCGTCATCATTGGCGACCGCAATGCCAAGTGCCTCAGGGTTCTCCGGAAGCAGGTCAGGAAGAAGGGTCGCAGGAATCTCGGCATCTTCTACGGCGCGGCTCACAACCCGGATCTGGAGGCCCGCCTCCTTAAGATGGGATACAGGAAGGGCAAGCAGGAGTGGATGACCGCCTGGGACGTTCCAAAGGCCGGGCCGAAGCCTGTGGACGACGGGAAGAAGGCGGAAGAGGCGAAAGAGGGGGAGACGGAGAAAGCCGTTCCCCCGTCTAGGTAGATTCGGGTGGCCCTGCCGTCAGCGCTCCTGTGGCAGATCCCGGATAAATCGGACGGTTTCGTCCGGCCGTGGCGCCGGGATGCAGTGCGGGCTGCTCTTTGGCCCCTTCGCGGCAGGCGTCCTGATCCGGGCCGGATTGCGGATGGGGGGGAAGAATTCCGGCTCTCGGGCGCAGATTCCCGGATGAGGCGAGGTGATGTTCCGCCGCCGGGACAGGAAATCATTTGCCACGATTGCCCCGAGCCTGAAATGGAGTCAGCCTTTGGGTCGTAAAATACGCCCACTCATGAGTACAAGCGCAGAAGCCGCCTCCCAGGAATCCGCCCAACTGCAGGACGCCGTCCGGCGTGTCCGGGCGGAGATTTCGAAAGTCATCATCGGTCAGGACCAGGTCGTCAAGGAAGTGATGATCGCCATCCTTACGCGGAGTCATGCCCTCCTCGTCGGCGTTCCCGGGCTGGCCAAGACCCTCCTTATCTCAAGTCTGGCGGAAGCGCTCCGCCTTTCCTTCAAGCGCATTCAATTCACGCCCGACCTGATGCCCTCGGATATCACGGGGACGGAAGTGATCTACTCCGACCCGGCCACCAACGAGCGCGAGTTCAAGTTCCTGCCGGGCCCGATCTTTGCCAACATCATCCTGGCCGATGAGATCAACCGGACC
>DMYM01000368.1 GCA_003483645.1 Verrucomicrobiales bacterium | reverse complement strand
CGCTTCCTCTCACCCAATTGGCGTTGATATCTCTGGCGCTCGAGCAGGTTGCGAATGCGCAGGCGGAACTCCGCGGTCGTGAAGGGCTTGGTGAGGAAATCGCTCACCCCCGCCTCCAGGGCCTGGATCCTCGGAGTTTCATCCGCCGCCGCGGTCACCAGCAGGATGGGCACCTGGGATGTCCGGCTGTTCTGGCGCAGGCGTTGCGTCAGGGTGATGCCATCCATCTCCGGCATCATGTAGTCAAGAATGATCAACTGGGGCTGGAACTGCTGGGCCCGTTCCCACGCCTCCTGGCCATCACAGGCCTCGAGCACGCCGCACCCCATCTCCTCCAGCTCCCCCTTCAGGAAGCGCCGCAACCCGGTCTCGTCTTCCGCGATGAGAACCAGTTCCTTATCGGCGACGCCTTCCACGCCGGGTCCCACCGTGACGGCTGGGTCGAGAAGCGAGGGAGCGCTGTCCATGGTGCTCAGCGCTCCCCTGATGCGGGCCCTGTTGTGGATCTCGGCCAGCGGATCCTCATCATCTGGCACCTCGGTTTCGGAGTCGTCGGGTGGCACCAGGAGTGGCACGGAAATGGTAAACTTCGTCCCTTTCCCGTGCTCGCTCTCGATTTCGATCGCGCCATCCATCGATTCGGTCAGGCTCTTCACCAAGGCAAGGCCGATCCCGACCCCGCGGTGCTTCTTGGCCGCGGAGGTATCGGCCTGCCAGAATCGCTCGAAGGCCGAATTGACCTGGTCCTCCCTCATGCCCGCACCATTATCGGCCACCTTGAGGATCAATCGTCCACTTTCAAGGCCCGCGGTGAGAGAGACCTCCCCGCCGGCCGGGGTGAACTTGAGGGCATTTACCGCGAGGTTGAGAACCACCTTCTCAAGGCGATCGCGGTCGAGATACACTTCCTCCTCTTCGCCGCAGGCAGCGTTCCAGCTGAGGTTGATCCGCTTCCGGTCAGCCATGGGCTGAAGGTTGCGGCCGAGCCCATCAATGAACGTCAACGGGCGGAAACACTCCGGTCGCATCGGCATGTCGCCACTGTCCATGCGCACGAGATCGAGGATGTCATTAATGAGACGGAGGAGCCGCATGCCGTTGTCCTCCAGACCCTCCACCAGTTCGGCAAGCTGGGCATCGTTGCGCACCGCGTTCAGGTTGTGCATCTTCTCGATGGGCGCGAGAATGAGCGTGAGCGGCGTGCGGAGCTCATGGCTGATATTGGCGAAGAACCTGGTCTTTGCCTCGTCGAGATCCTGGAGCTTGCGGTGGTTTCCCGCCAGTTCCTCCTGCTGAGCCACTACCTCCTCCCGCAGACAGAACTCGGCGAATCGAAGCCGATTATAGAAATAGAGGCCGATACATACAAAGGCTGCCGTGACGAATAGAAAAAAGAGCGCAATCGTGATGCTCTCGACGCTGGTCTCCGTTCCGAAGGCGACTCCCAGGTAGCCGGCGATGCAGAGCAGGGAATTGATCAGCCCATCGACACACCTCCATCGCAGGAGCAAAACCGTGCCAACCATAACCAGATTGAGCCCCGCGTAGTAGGGCGAGCCGCCCCCTCCGGTTTCCACCAGCATTCCGTGGATTGTCACCATCGGGATCAGCGCTACAAGATGGCCGAGGAGATGAAGGGTCCGACGCGACCTGCTGCGAACCCGATAGAGAAGAAACAACACGAAGAGCAACCCTGAGGAACAGGCCATGCGCAGCATGAAGAGTCTGCCCACCACTCCCTCGTAGCCCGGGTTGGAGGAATCCCCAAAGGCCACCAGATCCATGCCCGCCCCGAGGGCGATGAACAAGGCCGCCAGAAACGCCCCCCGGCGATAGTTCAGCAGGCGGACTTCGTCCTCCTGGACCTCGAACCGCTCCTGCAACGACGTCGGTTTCCTGGCGTCGGCCCCGGGGGCTGCTGCCCTTGTATCAGATCCCGCCATGGTCTTCTCTCTTCCGAACCTCCAGGAAAAGGTTCACCCCCGTTTCATCCCGGTTCAGGGCAGTCTCGAACTGGCCCCCGTTGAGGGGGGCTATCTCCATCATGGCCGAGTCATCGCGGTAGATCAGGTTCCACTCCAGGACGAACTCCATCCAGGCCCGGCTGGGGTTCGTGTCGCTGACGTTGGTCACCAGCATGAGCCCTCCCGGGGCCAGAAGCCGGGCGAATAGATCATTGAGGCGGCGGCAGACCCTCTGCGAAAGGTAGTCGAAGAGTCCCGAGCAGTACACCATGTCGAACGACTCCCACTTCAGATCCGCATCTCCGGTGGTGGCCTGCCGCAGGAGCTTGTGGACGGAGCGCTGGAGCAGGGAGATGGGCGTGACCCGGCCCGCCTGGGTCCGCACTCTGGCGAGCTCCTTTTGGGTATACTCGATAGTCTCCGCGTTGAAATCCAGAAGCGTGATGTCGCAGAGATCGCTCAACTCTTCGTTTTCCAGGAACTCCTTGACCTCGTGGGCGGGACCACACCCGAGGTTCAGGATTCGGGTGCGCCGTCCCTTCATCGCATTGCGCTCCGCCTCGGCCCGGAGCTTGGTGGTGAGGTAGTCAATGCGGTTGCGGTGTGCCACCACCGGCGCGGTCTGCAGGAAGGCGTGGTTGATGAGCTTGGCGAAAAGGGAGCCCCCTTCGTAGGGATCGCGGACCATCATGTTCACCATCTCGTAGTCGCCAGCGTAGCCGAGCGGCTTGTGGAAGGAGCGATAGGTGAAGGGGGAACAGAGCACCAGGGGGTGGATCTGCCGCCGAACATAAAACTTGTGAGTGGCCTCCCGGCCCTCCGGAATTTCCCGCACCGCTTCCTCGAAGTCTCCCATGGCGCCCTGCATCTCTTCCAAGATCCGCTCCTGCAGCTGATCAATTATTTCCCGTTCCAGGGTCGGTCGGTCGATCGAGGTGGTGGCCCGGATTCCAAGATCGATCTGCTCCATCCAGCGCTGCAGACCGATGAGGAGATTCTGCATGTCCGCCACCGTCAGCTTGAAGGACAAGTCGACCTCGTGCGCCCGCTTCCAGTCCTGCACGAAGGTATCGAACTGGTTGGCCAGAGGGTCCCGGCCTTCCCGGTCCGACAGAAAATCTACGTCCAGCCAGGCATTCCCCAGGGTTGCCTCACAAACCAGGAGGATCCCCGTGTTTACGAGTCCCGTAACCACCGCTTCACCCTGATACACCACCCGATCTCCTACACGAATCCTGAAGTCTCGTAAAACTTCAGAAAGTTGGAGGATGCTGTAAGGGTTATAGATCTCAAAGGCTACCGAGTAGCGGCGCAACCTCAGGATATTGGCCGTAATCTCAGACCCCTGGCTGTTACGACAGACGACGACACTAGTGAGAAGGGAAGAGCCTTTCTGCATTGACTAAGGGGCCGTGATCAAAAAAGCTGGCGAGGTAAGTATCGCATGATAAGCATGTTTCCGAATATTTCGCTTGAAGCCGACAATCATTAATTCTGAATAGTTAGATGGCTCGAGACTCCCCCAG
>DMYM01000335.1 GCA_003483645.1 Verrucomicrobiales bacterium | reverse complement strand
CCCTCTCTCCGCGGGGGGATGTGCTGGCCACGAGCGGACGTGATTCGGTAACGTTATGGGAGACCGGGAGTTGGCAGCCAATACGGCGTCTGCCCGATGTTACCGGGCCGCTGGAGTTTTCCCCCGACGGAATGATTCTGGCCACCGGTTCGCGCGAAGGCATCGTCCTGTGGTCCCTTGCGGAAGATCACCAGGTCACCCTGTATGACTCAGCGGTTCCATTGAGTGGATTCTTCCCGGGGGGGACGAGGATTCTTTTCTCCCCGGATGGCGCGACGGTGCTGGCTCCGCACGTCGAAAAATCCGAATTGGGAGTGTTTTACCTTGGAACCTGGGATGCAGTAAGCGGAGAGGAACTGGGGGTATTGCCCGCAAGTCCTGCTGACGAAGGGCATTCGGGCATGATTACGTCGCTCTCAGCCGATTGGGAGGGGCAGGTTCTGGCCTCAAGCAGCTGGGATCATTCGGTGCGCCTCTGGGACCTGGAGACCCGGCGCCTCCTTCGGACCTTGCACGGACACCGGGGGGAAGTCTGGTGCACGGCGCTCTCTCCGCATGGGGGGTTGGTGGCCAGCGGAAGCAAGGATGGCGAGATCAAGATCTGGCCCACCAGTGGGCCGCCCGAGTCGGAGGCCATCGAGGGTCAGTGGAAGCCATTGAGTTTTTCACGGGACAGTCGTTACGTCGGTGCCCTGAACAGGGAAGGGGGAGTTGCGATTATGAACCTTGAGGCAAGGAAGATGGTCCACCAGTTGGAGGTGAGTTCCTCGGACAGGCGTTACCCTCGTTATATCGTTGCGCTCACGGACGATTTGACCGCGCTGGCAGAAGCGTTGCCCGAGGGGGAAGTCAAGATGAGGAAACTGGGCAAGGAGGAGACAGTCATGACCTTTGCGAGCGGGAGTTCCCGGGTTGACAGGTTGGCTCTCGCTCCTGATTCGAGCACGATTGTGACGGTCGGGTGGCGGGATGATCTCGCCTGGTGGGATCTCACGGACACTTCAGAACCCATAATGAGAATCTCAGGTCGCCGGGCGGTGTTCTCTGCCGATGGGGGAACGCTTGCGACCGTGACAAGAGATGGCTACAGCATCATCTGGAATACCGCGACCCGCAGGGAGAGGTTACGCATTGAGCATGGGGGGCAGTCCCTTGGTTCCAGCATGGCGGTTTCGCCGGATGGAGCGATCCTGGCCCTGACCTATGGGATCGATGACTTTGAGAATACGGTCAGCCTGTGGGATGCCACCACCGGTGAGCATCTGGGGACATTGCCGGGACACAAGCAGACCATCTGGTCAGTTGCCTTCTCTCCGGACGGACGAACACTGGCCACCTCCAGTGCGGACGGCACCCTTCGCTTATGGAATGTTGCCTCGCACCGCGAACTGATGTCCATCGATCAGGGGGGGGCGAGTCTTGCTCATTTGCGGTTTTCTCCCGATGGCACCTTCCTGGTAGCGGGGACTCCACCCTTTTCGAGTTCAGGCCAGATCCGGATTATTCACGCCCCGCCGATCCGCTTCGATGGTCCTGATACGGATATCATTCCGTGATGGGAGCTTTGTCCGGGAGCTTGCGCTCTTGGAGTGGAATTCCGTAGAGGGCGGAGAGAGAGGATACGAATGCGGAATGTTCCCGGGGCACTGCCCGGTGCCACTTGGAGAGGTACTGAGGGAAGGTTTCTCCTTGGGGAGAGGGAGAGGAATTCAGCCAGCGGATGGCATTCCAATTTTGCGGGTGGCGTTCGAAAACAGCCAGCAGCACGAGGGCCATTGCGCCGTTTTTTTCCCGATCGGTACCGTTGGAGGAGAGGTGCCGGGCGTGCTTCCGGTAATAGGCCGGGAGGCCTGTCCGGGTAATCTCAAGATAGCCTTGCCGGGTTCGCTCGATCTCATCGGTGTAGTCACGCAGTAAAGGAGCATAACTTTTCCAGTTTCCGAATGGGGCGTTCGTTCTCCATTCCACTGACATCCTGCGCAGACAGTAGAGGGAAGCGACCTCGCAGATGGTCTCCTCGAACCAGAGGTTGCCCCGAAAGTCTTCATCATAACCGCACAGGACATGGCATATCTCGTGGGAAAACTGGTAGGCGTATTGGGCCCAATAGAGCTTTTCAGTGGCCAGCTTTATCAGGTGCTCGCCGTTCTCTCCCTTTTTGAAGAGTGCAATCGGTCCATGCGCTCCCTTGCTGACCCGGACCGTGGTCTTCTTGAGGTCGACCATGTGCCTGAGCAACTGGTTCGCGGCTGAGCGGCATACGGCGCGAATGTCGGCCCTGGAGGCGTTGAAGCCCTCGGGGTTGATCTCGATCGTGACAGCCTCCCGCGAATCGGCTGCCGCAGAAAGCGGCAGAAGAACGATGAGGGGGAGAGACAGGAAAATTGGAACTCGCCCGTGTCTCACAGGTGCAGGGGTCTGGTGGTTTCCCGGGCAAACCCGGTGTTCGTTGTCGTGGAAAGTGACGCTCTGGTCGACCGCAGAGGCGCTCAGGTCGTGGCAGTGCAATTGCTGTGCTGTCGTCACAATAAGGCAGGGGAAGGTCTCAGTAGGGTCCACGAATGTGCTCATGGACATCGCGGGAATAGAATTCGCGCAGAGCATCGTGCAGCTCAGCTGAAAGAGGGGAAAGAGTGGAAACGGCTGCATTCTCCCGGGCCTGCTCCGGGGAACTCGCGCCTGGGATGATGACAGAGACCGCTTCGAAATCGAGAATCCATCGCTGAGACATTTGAGCCATGGTCATGCCCACGGGCACGAGAGGGCGTAGTTGATCGGCGAGTTGTAATCCTCTCTCAAAGGGAATTCCTGCGAAGGTTTCCCCGACATTGAAGCACGCTCCGTCCCGGTTGAAGTTACGGTGGTCGTCTTCTCCGAAGGTGGTCTCGGTGCTGAACTTGCCGCTCAGTAATCCGCTGGCCAGGGGGAGCCGGACGATGATGCCCACTCCGAGTTCTGCGGCACGGGGGAAGAGTTCTTCAATGAGTTTTTGCCGGAAGGGGTTGAAGATGACCTGGAGGGAAAGGAGATCCTCGTGCTGCAGGCAGGTGAGGCCCTCATCCACGCTCTCGACACTGGCGCCAAAATGCCTGATGAGCCCTTCGTTCTTGAGGGTCCGCAGCCAGTCAAAAATGGCTCCTTCCCGAAGGATTGAATGTGGGACGCAATGCAACTGGACGAGGTCGAGGCAGTTCAGCCCGAGTTTCTCTTTGCTCTCCAGGATTGACTTCCGGAGGTTCTCTTCACTGTAGCCGTCGGGGTAGACTTCGCGACCGGTCTTGGAGGCAACCATGATGTCCTCGCCATGCTCCTGGAGATATTTGCCGATGAGGCTCTCGCTGCGTCCAGCCCCATAAACATTGGCGGTGTCAAAGAAGTTCGATCCGCTGTCCTTGGCCGCGGAGAGAATCTGATGTGCGGTCTCCTCATCAAGGGGACCGAATTCTGTCCCTCCCAGCTGCCAGCAGCCCAGGCCGACTTCCCCGATTTCAAATCCGTTTGTGCCGAGGGTACGGGTTTTCATTCGCCTGGGGACGATGGCGGGGCGGACAGGAGGTGGCAAGGAGCGAGTGGAAGGGCCGGGGGAGGACTGGGCCGAATATCCGAATACAAAACGGGCCGCGGATCAGCGGCCCGTGTAGGGGTTCTGGCACCAGCGCTGGCGGTTACTTGTGATCTGAGGGCTTCACTCCCTTCTTGAAGCCGTTAAAGCTGTAGAAGGAAGGCTTATAGTTCCCGATCAGGGTGACGTTGGCCTTACCGTTAATCTTGTCCTCCATGCCGAGTCCCCAGAAGACTCCATTGACAACCATGCGGCGGAGGCCCTCGCTTTTGAAATCGGTGGCGGCCCCCATGGTGGTGCAGAAGAGTCGGTTGGTCTTGCCCTTGGGGTTCTTCAGTTCGCGGGTCCAGGCCACCGGCATGGCTGGATCGTTAACATTCTCGACCTGTCCGGTGGCACGGTTTTTCTTCTTTTTGCCCTCCACCGGAGCGGAGTCCGGCTTGAGGGATTTGGTTACCACTCCCCGCATGAGAATCGTGGCGTCCTTGGGAGGATATGCTTCGTAGGTGTCGCTGTCAGCAAAGACATCGGTAGCGCCCTTCAGGATGGGATGATCCTTGTTGTCGTCTTCCACCACGCCACGACATCCTTCCCGCTTGTGGTGTCCCCAGTGGCTCACCCAGCCCTCGCCGAGCACCTTTTTGCCGAAGCTGTTGAAGTCCCGGTAGGAGCCCTGACGGAGTTGAAAGGCGTGGGTGCTGGTGCGGAGGCCGATGATGGGGACGCCTCGGTGATAGGCGTCCACGAAGTGCTTCATGTCCTCGTCCGGCCAGTTGCGAAAACGAAGAGCAATGATGATGAGATCAGCCGAGTCCATGGCCTTGGCATTGGTTACACTCTTCTGGTTGTTGGGATCGATCTCACCCTTGTCGTTTACTGAGAAGAGAACCGTGCAGTTGAACCCATGGTGTTCGGAGAGAATCCGTCCAATCATGGGCAGGCACTCCTCGGAGCGGTATTCTTCGTCACCACTGACAAGGACAATGTGCTTGCCCTTGCCCGGGCCGCTCTTGCCCTCGTAGTGGACCGAGAGATGGTGATCGGCCTGAACTGAGGTGAGGCTGAGTGCCAATGTGGCGCCAGCTACGATAGTGCGTTGGAATCGATTCATGGGTAATGGGTGGCTTGTGTTGGAACAGGCAGCATACGCGCCCCCTGCTGGCAAGATTTCAATGGGGCTACCCCGGGGCGGCGATCCACGGGGAAATGGTCGGAAATGGCTGTGCGATTTCCTGTGTCCCCGGAGAAGGGTTTAATTGGAGAGGGCCTGGAGGGCGGCGATATTAGCCCTCATCACGCTGAGGAAATCTCCACTTTCGGGTCGGTTGCCGCAGGGGGAGATGACCACGCTGGTGAGGCCGATCCTCTTCAGTTTCTCGATGTTTTTGGGGAGAGGATCGTCCTCCCAGATGAAGAGCGTGGCCCCGGGGGCCTCTTCCCGGATTCTGGCCAGGGCGGCCATGTCCCCGGGTGTGAGTTCCATGTCGGGTTCCCAGAGGAGGGAGGGTGCGACGATGCTGTAGGCGCGTGCCCAGTATTGATAGACCGGGTGAGAGACAATGACGGGAGCGTTCCCGAGTCCGGATGTGGCGGTGGCCATCCCGGTGTCGAGGTTGTTGAGATCCTCCAGAAGGGCGTCCAGCCTGGTCATGACAGTGCTCTTGCGTTCGGGGAACCGCTCGCCGAGTGCGAGCGCTATTTCGGATGCCTGGGCGGAAGCCTGCTTGAAGTCCAACCAGGTGGTGAACGCGAGGCCATCGTGCGAGTGAGCTTCCTCGCCCTCCTTGTGCGTGTGCTTGAGAGTGCCCTCGGTCTCCATGAGTCTGTCACGGAAGGAACTGGAGGTCACTACCGTGGTCTCGCCGGGGAGGGTGCGGGTGGAGACCCACTTGGCGTAGGTGGCGCCATTCAACAGAATAAGATCGGCCTCCTGGATGGCGGTGATCTGCTCGTCACCGGGTTCCCAGAAGGCGGGATCCTGATCGGTGGGCACCTCGTAGAGAACGGTAGCGAAATCGCTGGAAAGGCGTTCGGCAAAGTAGGCGAGAGGATAGCTGACGGCGGCGATGACAGGCCTGTGACTTCCGCCGCCATGGGACTCGGCCTGCTTTTCCTCCTCTCCGCAGGAAATGAGAAGAAGAGCGAGGGTCAGAGGGGATCCCGGGAGAGCGTGTTTCATGCCAGAGAAGCAGTTCCTAGTTGAGAAACCTGGAGAGAAGATCGGTAGCGAGGGAGCGGGTGAGGGAGACGGCAACCCGTGCCAGGATCATTGCCGAGATCACGACAATGGTGACCTCGACTGCCTTAAGGGTGCCGATCAGGATCCTGCCGGCACCGATCTTGGCGTAGGTGAGCATTTCGCGTTCGCGAAGACGGAAGGAGAGCAGGAATACGAGGGAGGCCAGTCCCAGGGCGGCCACGCCCAGAAGGCGGAAAGCTGCCAGGGCAAGGCGTTGGGTAGCGAAGAGGGTATCGGCGAGGTCTGTGACGGCGGAGAGGGGAATGACCATCTGGGCGGTGGCGTCCTTGTCCTGATAAGCCGCCAGGGCAAGGGCGCGTTGCTTCTGGTTGCGGGGGACGAGGATGGCAGAAGAAAGGGGATAGGTGCCGGGATCACCGTGAAAGTGAAAGCTTGTGATATTTCCGTCGGTGATCTCGTTGAATTCAATTACCGAGGCATTGGCGCGAACCACCTTCTCCCCGGATTCCCGGGGCGCACCGGAGGTCCCCGGGTCGGTCAGGTCCTGGTGACCATGTGCGAGGCCTTCGATAATCCAGGTGGTCTTGAGATCAACGAAGACGGCGTCGTCATCGGCGGTGTGATTGGGGGCAAGCACACCGGTGATGCGCATGCGCAACGGGTAGACGCCGGCAAGATCAAAGACATTCTCCGGCGAGGAAGTGATAGTGTCGCCCGCCTTGAGGTTTTTCCTGGCGGCAAGTTGGGCTCCAATAACACAGTCGCCAAGGCGGGTGATCATGCGTCCGGAGTCCACCATGAGTTCGCGCAATTCGAAGTAGGCGAGAGAAGTCCCTATGACGGGGGCGTCTTCTGCCCGGAATCGAGAGTGCATCGGGATGGTGGTCCCGAAGCGTTGCCGGGAAAGTTTTTCGTAGGCGGCGTAGGTGAGCGGGAGAAGTTGCTGAGGGGTGAAATAGAGGGAGTTCAGGGTGAGATCGATCGAACTGCCTTTAGGGCCGACGAGGAGAGGGGTAGAGCGGGCCCGCTCCTGGAGGACATCCTCACTTTCGCTGATGAAGACCTGCAGGGCGCGCGGAAAGAAGAGTGTGAGCGCGATGGCAGTGACCAGCGTGAGCGACCGCATCGGACGGTGGCTGAGGTGTTTCCAGCTGAGGAATGCGATGCCGCCGGGATTCATGGGGTGGCGGTCTCCCGGAACTGGTTGAGTTCTTCAAACTGCACGACTGCGTCGAAGGCATCCAGCAGTTCGACATCGTGGGTGGCGACCACAAGGCACTGTCCCCGCTCGCGGGCAGTGTTGATCATGACATCCAGGACCTTGCGCTTGTTGAGAGGATCAAGATTACCGGTGGGTTCATCGGCCAGAACAAGGCTGGGTTTTGTGCTCAGGGCACGGCAGATGGCGACCCGCTGTCTCTCGCCGTGGGAGAGGTTGCGGGGGTGCATCCTCCAGTAACCTGCGATTCCGGTGTGCTCGGCGAGTCGCTTCGCTTCCGCTTCGATGGCGGCCCGTTGCGATCTCAGGCCGAGATGTACGGGGAGAAGAATGTTGTCTCTTACCGCGAGATGCTCGACCAGTTCAAACTCCTGGAAGATGAGCCCTATTCGCGCCAGCCTGAAGG
>DMYM01000081.1 GCA_003483645.1 Verrucomicrobiales bacterium | reverse complement strand
ATGGCCCTGCTCCACCAGCAGGGCTGCTGCCACCGAGGAGTCCACTCCTCCCGAAAGGCCAACCAGAATGCGTGCCACGCCCGGAGCCTAGCACCACAACCCCAATGCCCATAACCATTTGCGTCCCCTCTCCTCCAAGAAGGATTTCCCAAATCCCTCCGATCACGCTAAATCCCTCCCGTGCCCGAAAGAGAGCCTACCACCGATCCCTTGCTGGAAGACCGGGAATCCGCCGCACAGGACGCTCCCAAGGCAGACTCTGACAGTAGCCAGAACCCGGGAGCGGGCTGTCTCATCATGATCGTGGCCCTGGCCTCCCTGACCTTCCTGGTGGGGTTCGGGGTCTGGAACCTGTTCAAGCAACACCGGGAAATCTCAAAATTTACCGAATCCTCACCCCGGAAACTCCCCCTTCCCGACCTGGAGGCCAATGCGCCCGCAGTGATCAAACTCAATGCCAAGCTGGAAACCTTCCGCACGGAAACAGGAAACAAGCGAGAGGCTACTCTCAGGTTGAACCCGGAGGAGATCAACCTGGCCTTCGCGGCATTTGAGGAATTCAAGGAGCTACGGGAGACCTTTTCAGTAACGCAGATCACAGAAGATGAAGTCCGTATCGGCATCGCCTTCAAAATGCGCGGCGCGCCGACCAAGTCCGATGACTTCCGCTATCTTAACGGCACCATGATCACCAGGCCCGAACTCACCGGAGGTGAAATCATTTTCGTAGTGGAGAGCATCGAGGTGCCCGGCAGGACCGTGCCGGAAGGATTCGTGGGGGTCTTCTCCCCCTACCGCCCTGCCCAGGTCTATCTGGACAACGAGGTTCTCGGCCCCTGGATGAAGAAGCTCACCTCCCTCACCCTGGAGGAGGGATTCATCACTCTCGCCATCACCCCGAGCGAAACGCCTCCTGCCGCCGAACCAGCCCAGGTGAAAATGGGGCACATCCTGCGTGCCTGCATCCTGTTTGGCGCGGTGCTTCTCGGTTTCATCGCCACCGTCATCATTGCGGTCAAACGGGGCAAGGCACGAAAGTAGTCGTTCCCCCACTGGGATCGGGTGGGCACCATATTCCGGCAAACTCCCCCTCACCACTGCCTGATTCTGTGAGCCACGGAGTTCGCGGAGGAAAAGGCTGCCACCGGCCGGCGAGTTTGGCTCGACACTGATGCGATCTCGCGCAACTTAGGGGCGATTTCAGGAGAAACACATGCATGAGGTAACCGATCAAATCAGAAGTTTTCTGCAATATATTGCCCTGCAGTTCATCGATCACCCCGAAAACGCCCAGTTGCGGGTGGCTGAGATCGATCCAACCCATCTCTCGTTCCGGCTCATCCTGGATCACAGCGATGTGGCCATGCTGATCGGACGGGGCGGGTTCACCGCCGGAGCCATCCGCAGCGTTCTCAACGCCGCCGCCGAGCGCAAGGGCGTCAAGGTCGCCTTGCGAATCCACTCCGTCGAGGAAGAGCAGCAGCGCGTGGCTGAACTGGAAGCCAAGGAGATCATCGACGAAGGCAAGGACTGACTCCTGCGGGTGTGCCCTGCCATCTCGCACCTGACTGGATCCCTGCTTCTCTAGCAAGCGCCTGCCCCGGAATCACCCGCGTCCACCGCGTGCAGTGAAATCCTGTGCTGCTCGCACAGGCCTTTTACCTCCTCCATGCCCAACAGGAGGGTCTGGTGGGCCTCGATGATCACCGCCGACACTCCCGCCTCCTGGCACGCCCTGATCGTGTGCGGCCCCACCACCGGAACATCGAAGCGGAGATCCTGGTCCGGCTTGGAGACCTTCACCAGTTTCACATGCTTCCCCTTTCCCAGTTCGCCCCCGCGCTGCACGCATTTGTTCGTTCCCTCAAAGGCCTCCACCGCCAGCACCGTCCCCTCTCGCACCACCACCGACTGCCCGATGTCGAGGCGGCTCACTTTCTTCGCCATGCGTATGCCGAAGGCGGCGTCCTCAAGCCCCGATTCGTTCAACTTTGGACCAAAGACAGGACCCGGTCCCGGCAGGTAATCCTCGAGAAAGGTGGTGGAGGGCAGCACCGTGATGCCCTCCCGCCCCAGTTCGGCCGCCACCGCACCGAAGAGCGACTCGGCATTCCGCTCCTTCAGCCTGGCCAGCAGCGCGATCAGGCGCAGGTCAGGGCGGAGGTCATAAAGTCGGCTCGGCGAAATCTGGCCCACCATCACACACTCCTCCACTCCCTCACCCTGGAAGAACTTGATCATCTTGACCAGTTGTCCAACCCGAAACCACTCCAGCACATCGACTTCCGCTTCCAGTTCCGGTTCGGTCTCTCCCTTGAAGGCCGCCATCACAGCCCGCACCCCGCGTTGCTTGGCTGCCTGCACGAAGGTCTCGGGGAAGATCCCCTTGCCCGCGATGATACCGATCGTCCGCTCCCCTGACACACAGTGATTCAACCGGGCCTGCCCCGCACTGCAAACCGAAAAGTTTCCGCCCCCGCTTGCATCACCTCAACTCCCTCCTATGCTGCCGCTAGAGACTCCATACCATGAACAGTATTCCTCTTCCTCAGCTCCTGGCCAATACCTCGAACTACGTCGTCTTCGGGGCTCTCATCCTGGGCTCCCTGGCTACCCTCATCCTGGTCCTGGTCCTGCTCAAGTTCTTCGCCGTCTGGTTCAGGGCCCGGCTCGCCAACGCCCCCGTTACCTGGGGAAGCCTCATTGGCATGTTTTTCCGGAAGGTGCCCTACAGCATGATCACTGACAGCCGGATCTCAGCGGTAAAGGCGGGACTCTCCTTCACCACTGACCAGCTTGAGGCCCATTTCCTCGCTGGCGGAGATGTCCTCGACGTGGTGCTTGCCTGCATCGCAGCCGACAAGGCCGGCATCGACCTGAGCTACGACCGTGCCTGCGCCATCGACCTGGCCACCAAGGACACCGGTAAGACTGTTCTCGAGGCGGTGCGGACTTCCATCAACCCGATGGTCATCGACTGCCCCAATCCCTCCTCCGGGGTGACCAAGATCACCGCAGTCGCCAAGGACGGAATCGGCGTCAACGTCCGTGCCCGGGTCACCGTGCGAACCAACCTGGACCGCTTCGTGGGTGGCGCCACCGAGGAAACCATCGTGGCCCGGGTCGGTGAGGGAATCGTGACCTCGGTGGGCTCCGCGACCTCCTACAAGGCGGTCCTCGAGAACCCGGATAACATTTCCAAGCTCGTCCTCGAAAAAGGAGTCGATGCCTCCACCGCCTTCGAGATCCTCTCCATCGACATTGCCGACGTGGACGTGGGCGAGAATATCGGCGCCAAGCTGCAGGCCGAACAGGCCGA
>DMYM01000537.1 GCA_003483645.1 Verrucomicrobiales bacterium | reverse complement strand
TTCATCTGCTGGGCAAGGTTCATCTGCTGGGCGAGGTATCGCTCCAGGCCGACCAGTTCGATGAGATCGAACTGGGACTCAGCCCAGTCGATACTTTCCTCCGATTCCACCACCATGCGTTCCATCAGGTTGCGGCTTCCCGCATCCTTCTTCTTGATAGCGAGAGCGACCGCTTCGTTGTAGGTAGCGACCCCCTTCTTCTCCAGTTCGTAGCTGCTCTCAATGTGTTCGCGCGGCGTAGTGCCCACCTTGATCTGGTGGTAGCGGGCGATCTCGGGGACCCCGCCGAGAAACAGGATGCGATCGATGACCTCCTCGGCGTGTTTCATCTCCTCCATTGACTCGTCGTAGAAATGCCCGGCCAGGCGATCAAGCCCCCAGTCCCTGCACATCTTGGAGCTGATGAAGTAGAGATTGATGGCGGTCAGTTCGATCGTGAGTCCCGCATTGAGTGCCTCGATTACCTGTTGGTCGCCTTGCATGTTTCGTTTGTTTTGCGGTGCCAACATAGGACCTAGGATCCCGGGTCCAAGGGATATTTCGTGTTTCCGTTTAATGTAATTGAGACCGTATCTCATTGATGGACAGCGCCCGGATTACGGGCTGACACCACGGCGGCCGGGTGGGCTTCTTTGTCGTGGAGCCCGGCTTCGACTGGCTGGTCAAGGGCGGGGAATAGGGCGATGTGTCCTCAATCCTGGAAGCCGAGTTCACGGCCCCTGGCCATGTCGGCCTCGGCCCGGGCCTTTTTGCCGAGGAACTTGTAGGCCAGGCCCCGGTTATACCAGGCCACGGCATTCTCCGGTTCCAGGTCGATGATCCTGCTGTAGTCCTCGATGGCTTTTTCGTATTTGCGTTCGTAAATGTAGGCGAAGGCCCGGAGCAAATATGGCGAGGGCCAATGCAGAGTGGTCTTCGGATCGAGGCGTATGGCCCGGCTGTAATCCTCGATGGCCTCGGCGTAGCTGCGGGCGTGGAAATGGGCGTAGCCGCGGACGCTGTAGGCCTCGGGGTAATCCGGTCTCAGGCGTATGGCCCGGCTGAGCTCCGCGATGGCTTTGTCGTACGCTCCTTCGGATCTTTCCGGAACAGCATTCCCAGGTTCCAGGTCGATGGTCCTGGCGTAGTCCTCGAGGGCTTTATGGAAGTTGCGTTCGACGGCATGGAACAAGGCCTTGCCCCGGGTGTAATGGGCCTCGGCTCGAGACTCGCGGGTAGAGGGCGCAGAGCAGGAAACAATGAGTGAAATTACCACAAGCGGCGAATATCGAGTCAAGGTCAGCACCATTGCAGGTCGGGAGGTTTCAAGCAGGGTAACAGAACATCCAGCCGCCCGGCAACCCGGGCCAGGGCGCCAGGCCTCGTAGCCGGGACGAGTCGACGACACAGGGATCCGGGCTCGTCTGGTCCTGCCTGTCTCTGCTGGTGATTACCAGTCAGCCCGTGCCTTCTTGAGCTGTTCGGCACTCAGTCCGAAGGATTTCAACACGCCGGTGGCCATCATCTTGTTGCCATCGGGATTCATGTGTACGCCATCGCTGGTGAGAAGTTTGCCACCTTTCTTGTCCTCGCTGGCGGCGATAGCGGCCTGCATGTCGGCATTCAGGTCGGCCAGGAGGCATTTCTTTTCCCTGGCCAGTTCCTTGAGGAAGTCGTTGTAAGTGCCAAGCTTCTTGTTGTTGGCATTACCCTGGTCCTCGCCGATCATGGTGGAGGTCAGGATCATGACCTTCACTCCGGCACTCTGGCACTGGTCGACGATCTTGGTGATATTGACCTTGTAATCGTCCAGGGATACGCCGCCCTTGCCGTGCCAGACGTCGTTCACACCGCAACTGAGAGTCATCCAGTCGGGCTTCTTGTTGAGCACGTCGCGCCCGAGGCGGGCGAGCATCTGGTTCGACTTGTGGCCGCTGATCCCGGCGGGGATGGCGGAGGTTTTTACCCCTGCAGATTCCAGTCCGCGGATGACGAGCCGGACGTAGCCGTTGGGGCGGGCCCCGGCCTGCGTGATGGAATCACCGAGAAAGGCAATCTTCGCTCCTTCTTTCACGCCGATCCCGGCCTGGAGAGGGATGGAGAGGCCGACAAGGGCGGAGGTTGTGAGGGCGAGACGGGATATTTTCCTGCTGATGGATTGATTGATGGTTCGCATGTCTTTTGGAGTGCTGGCTGAGTTTGAGACCCGCAGGGTCACGGGCTGTTTCGAGGGATCTGCCGATATCGGGGGGATGAGTCAACGGGAATCGGCGGAGCCCGTCCGCTGCCCGCGAGTCTCCCTGTCCAGGGCGGTGCTCCTCACACGCCCACGGAATCCTGGAAGGAATTGAGTTTCACGGAGGGATTCTCCGCGACGTTGACCCAGACATGGACATGGGGGCGACCGCGGAAGTACCAGACGAAGGAGGGGCCTTCCAACCGCCAGTTGTCGTAAATCTTGTCGTCACCAAGATCTCCCTCCTTGTAGAAGGCGAGGTGGCAGCCATTGAGGCCACCCTGGGACTTGAGGCACTTGCTCACTTCATCGCGGTCTGACTGCCGGAAGGGTTCAAGGAGGATCTTGAGGATACGCTGCACCTCGCTTCGCTGGTCATCGGTGAAGTCGTTGACCGGGCAGCCCTGGAACTGCCCCTCCTTTCCCTTGAAGCCGACCAGTTCCTCGGAAGGCATGCCGTGAGTGACAAGGGCCTCCTTTCGCTGCGAGCGGCTCAGCGTCTGGAAGAGTTTGTTGGCCTCTACCGCCTGGTGCCAAAAAACATTCTTCGGGTGATCGGGTTTTTCGTACAGTCGCTCTCCTTCGTGGGCGTAGAGGATGGGTCCCCCAAAGGCGACATGTTCGGCGCTGTCGCCGTCGCAGCGCAGGGTCATGTGACGACTGGTGAGGACGAACTGGAACTTGCCACTTCCCGGTTCACCGAAAATGGCGATGGATTGCTGCTTGCCGAACCCGCCCACATCGTCCTTGAGCTGCTGGTCGAAGCGCCCGTGCCAATCGGGGCTGGTCATGCCCTCAAAGATTCCCCGGATGAGGGCCTGCTGATCCTTGTTATAGAAGTTGCTGGCCACGATGGGATTGGTGATGCGCCAGTTGTTTTCGATCCGGGTGCGTAAGAGCCCTCGCTTCGGGTCGACATGGTCCCAGGCGAAGCACATGGCCTTGCGCTGTTTTTCGTTGAGGGACTCGTGAAGGACTTTGACCAGGGACTCGGCCACCGAGGCCTTCTGGACAGGCTGCGCAGCGGAGAGGGATGAGCCGGTCGGTCCCAGGACTCCCAAGGCCGCGGCGGTAGTAGAACGGAGAAAGTGGCGGCGCTCGAGTGGCGTGGTTGAGTTCATTGCGACAGAATGAACACATTTGGGAACGGATGCAATTCGGCTTCCGGGCAGGTGGCTCGATAGAGCGGAAGCCTGAGGAGGGGAGGGATGCCGCGGGAGAGATTCAGGGCACGTCCGCCCGGGATGGAAGGGATTGTCGTGCCAGGGAACCTTGAAGCGCCGGGGCTCCAGTCCCAGCCAGATTCCGTTTCCGGGGGGGGCACGCTTCTTCCGGATTGACGCGATGTCGCAAGTTTAGCAGCTATAGTAGCATGAAGCGAAACTGCTCCCGGCGCGTATTATCACTTGCAGTCCTCTCCCTCCTCGGTTCCGGAGGTTTCTATATCCTGGCAGCGGAAAAGACGCACAGCTGGTCCCAGTTCCGTGGTCCCGGGGCGCGGGGGGTGGCGAATCACCAGAACCTGCCGGAGAAGTGGTCCGCGACCGAGAACGTGGAGTGGAAGCGTGATCTGCCCGGTCGGGGGTGGTCCTGTCCGGTTGTGTGGGGCACACGGGTCTTTCTCACCACCGTGATCAACGAAGGGTCCTCAGAGAGGCCCAAGAAGGGACTCTACTTCGGGGGGGAGCGGCCCAAGTTTCCGGAGACCGTCCACCGCTGGAAGGTCTACTGCCTCGATCTCGAGACCGGGAAGATCCGCTGGGAGCGTGAGGTCCACAAGGGCAAGCCGCAGTCCGCCATTCACATCAAGAACAGCTACGCTTCCGAGANNGGTATATTGCCATGAATCGAAACTGCTCCCGGCGCGTTTTCTCCCTCGTGGTCCTCTTGCTGGCTGGCCCAGGAGGGTTTTGCCTCTCCGCAGCGGAGAAGACTCACAACTGGTCGCAGTTCCGTGGTCCCGGGGCGCGG
>DMYM01000230.1 GCA_003483645.1 Verrucomicrobiales bacterium | reverse complement strand
GCGCACCTCGGTCTTGGCCGGGTGAACATTCACGTCGACCTCCATCGGCGGCACGTCCAGGAACAGGGCCACGACCGGATGCCTGTCGCGCGCCAGCACATCGGCATAAGCGCCCCGCACCGCGCCTACCAGCAGCCGGTCGCGCACCGGCCGTCCGTTGACGAACAGGAACTGATGGTCGCCCGTGCCGCGATGATAGGTCGGCAGCGAAGCCACGCCCGACAGGCGCACGCCATCCCGCTCCAGCGACAGGACGACATGATTGTCGGCCAGCGCCCGGTCGGTCAGCGCGGCGACCCTGTCCTCCCGCGCATAGCCCGCCTGCAAGGACAGCGCCCGCCGCCCGTCATGCTCCAGCGAGAAGGCGACGGCGGGATGCGCCATCGCGAGGCGCCGCACCACATCCATGCAGGCAGCATATTCCGACCGGGCGGACCGCAGGAATTTGCGACGGGCGGGCACGCGGGCGAAAAGCTGCTCCACGGTGACGCGCGTGCCCGGCGGCAGCGCGGCGGGGCCTTCCCCCACCACTTGCCCATTGTCGACCGTGCGGTTCCACCCGTCGCCGCCCGCGACCCGGCTGTCGATGGACAGGCGCGCGACGCTGGCGATGGACGGCAGCGCCTCCCCCCGGAAGCCCAAAGTCGTGACATGCTCAATGGCGTCGTCGGGCAGCTTCGACGTCGCATGCCGCTCCAGAGCCAGCGCCATGTCGGCCGAATCCATGCCGCACCCGTCGTCGCTCACTTCGATGCGGTCCAGCCCGCCATTGGTCAGGCGGATGGCAACCCGCTGCGCCCCGGCGTCCAGCGCGTTTTCGACGATTTCCTTCAGCGCGCTAGCGGGTCTTTCGACCACTTCACCGGCAGCGATACGGTTGACCAGATGTTCGGGCAGGCGGCGTATTGACATTGATGGATGACTAGCCCAAGCGGGCGCTTTCCGCGACCCAAAAGCCCAAAAAAATGCGAATCCGCATGGGCGAATGGTAAACGGGCGAGTCTATCCGGCCGACCCCGCATCCAGCCCCTGGGGACGGCCGGGCTGAACAGGATAAGGCATGTCGATCTTCTCGCGTCTCTTCAAATTTTCCTCGCAGGATATGGCCATCGACCTCGGCACCGCGAACACCGTGGTCTATGTGCGCGGACGCGGCATCGTGCTGAACGAACCATCGGTGGTGGCGGTCGAGACGCTGAACGGCGTCAAGCGGGTGAAGGCCGTGGGCGACGACGCGAAACTGATGATGGGCAAGACCCCGGATTCGATCGAGGCGATCCGGCCGCTGCGCGATGGCGTGATCGCCGACATCGACGTCGCCGAACAGATGATCAAGCATTTCATCACCAAGGTGCATGGCGGCAAGCAACGCCCCTGGCGCTTCCCTGAAATCGTGATCTGCGTGCCGTCGGGCTCGACCAGCGTCGAACGTCGCGCCATTCGCGACGCCGCCAGCAATGCGGGCGCGTCTCAGGTGTTCCTGATCGAGGAACCCATGGCCGCCGCCATCGGCGTGGGTCTTCCGGTCCAGGATGCCTCCGGCAACATGATCGTCGATATTGGAGGAGGCACCACCGAGGTTGCCATCATCTCGCTCTCCGGGATCGTGTACTCCCGCAGCGTACGCACTGCCGGAGATGAACTCGATGAGTCCGTTATCCATTACATGAAACGCGCCTACAACCTGATGATCGGTGAGCGCACTGCGGAAGATATCAAGATCCGCATCGGCTCAGCGGCTGCCCTCCCGAAAGAGACCAACATGGAGGTGAAGGGACGCGATCTGGTCTCCGGCCTTCCCAAGACCATTACCGTAACCTCCCAGGAAACCCGCGAGGCCATGGGCGACCCGCTCGACACTATCGTCAACGCGGTACGCACGACCCTGGAGCGCTGTCCCCCGGAACTGGCAGCTGACCTGGTCGATCGAGGACTCGTTCTTGCGGGCGGCGGAGCGCTCCTGCGGGGACTGGACAAACTCCTTCGGGAGGAAACAGGATTGCCGGTTCATATCGCGGAGGATCCCCTCAGCGCGGTAGCAGAGGGCACCGGAAAGGTGCTCAGCGAAATCTCTTTCCTGCGCAAGTTGACCAGCTCCGAACTTTGAGCACCCAGTTAGAGTGCGCCCGCCTGCCGGCGCATCCCTGCCATGAAACCAATCAACTTCTTCGCGCTCGTGCTCTTCCTGTGGGGGGTGATCTGGGTGCTGACTCTGAGTGAGGGGACGGTACGGAGAATCCAGCAGGCCTACTACGGAACAATCTCACCGTTCCTCAAGGCTGGATCAGCAATGGACATGAAGGCACGGGATTTTTTGGAGGAAATCGAGAATTCCAAGGACCTCGGAAACCAGCTCAGGGCGGTAGAGGAAGAATATGTAAAGCTCCGTTCGATCGAAGGGCGCCTGCGGGAACTGGAGTCGGAGAACAACGAACTCCGGCGGGCACTCCAGTTCAAGGAGAAGCAGCGCCTCAATGTCATTGCCGCCCGCGTCATCAAACGGCAGCCCTCCACCTGGTGGGAGACCGCCATCATTGACCGCGGACAGTCCTCGAACATCGGGGCCGGTGTTCCCATCATCGCCCCGGGTGGACTGGCCGGCAAGGTCGACATCGCATCGGAAGACACCTGCAGCATAATCCTCCTGACCGACGAACGCTGTCAGGTCTCCGTTCAGATCGTCGGCACGCCGGAAGCAGGTATTCTTCATGGTGGACGGGGGCGCTACGGAGAGGAACCCAGACTCATTCTGCGGCATCTCTCCCGGGAAGCAGCCATCCTCCCGGGCATGAAGGTGATCACCACTGGCAAGGGCGGACTGTTCCCTTCCAATCTTCTGGTTGGCACGGTCAAGGAATACACCCCCGGACCGGTGGAAGGCGTGGCCCTCGTGCAGCCTTCGGTCAACTTCAATGAACTGGGGGTGGTTTTCGTCATCGCGCACAGGACCGAGGAAGAGGAGGGCTAGGGCATGGGCTGGTATCATCTGAGCCTGGTATGCCTGGTCATCACGGCCTGCATCCTGCAGCAGTTCTCGCCCGCCTTCGAATCGCTCTACGAAGGCAGGATTCTGGTGGTCCCTCTTGTCTTTCTCTGCGCTGCAGTCACCGTTCATGCTGGCCCCATGTTGTTACTGGCTTTCATCGGGGGATTCCTCTGGGATGCCCAGCATGTCATCACCCCTCCACTGGAGGAGTTGCGGGGCAACCCGGAAGTCTACATCGATCCAAATGAAGATGTGATATTCGGTTACTCCATCATTCTCTACGCCATGATGGGATTCTTCATGCAGGGCATCCAGCCGCTCTTTCGCGAAGGCAAGTGGCACATCTCTGCGCTCTTATCCGGTCTGGCTATCTTTCTTTACCTTTCTGTCGAGTATCTCTTCATCACCTTCGTCCGTGGCGACCTGGTGCTGACCCGTAGTCTCTTCCTGAAAATCACTTTCACCTCCCTTCTGACCATGTTCCTCTGTC
Source organism: Verrucomicrobiales bacterium (assembly GCA_003483645.1). Lineage (GTDB taxonomy): Bacteria > Verrucomicrobiota > Verrucomicrobiia > Verrucomicrobiales > Akkermansiaceae > Roseibacillus_B. The sequence continues at coordinate 3,219 of DMYM01000230.1, read as the reverse complement.
CCGTGGTATTCTGGGCCCTTTATGGACTGGCTGGCCTTTTCCATCATACGATCAGCTACGAAGGGTTGAAGACTGCCCGGAGAGGTGCCGGGGACTAGCCTCTCACTTCCCATGGAATCCCGCTACCGTTTCCGGCTCTACCTGCTGACCGCCATCATCCTGTCGGGGGCAGGGACCCTGCTCAGTCGTCTCTTCGATTACCAGATTCTGGAGACTGATTATTACCGGAAACTCATCCCCGGAGAGACTACAATCTCTATCAGGGATCCCGGCGTACGCGGAACTATCGTCGATCGCAACGGTGAACTCCTGGCCAAGAATCTGCGCAACTACGAACTGGTCCTCAACCTCGATGAGATCCACCGCGAGTGGGAGCGGCAGCACTCGGAGGATCAGCGGCCTGGTCGAAGACAGATCGGGATGGCCGTGCCCACCTCCGAGCGCAGTCGCGAGATTGTCCAGATTGTCAAAAACGGTATTGTTCCGCGCTTGCGTCACCACGGGATCGAGGTGCGCTACAGCTCGGAGGCCCTCCAGAAGCACTACGTGACTCACGGTGGGCTCATCCCCTTCACTTTTCCGGTGGATCTCACCTACGAACAGTTCGCACGCCTCGCTGAACACAACCTGGAGATGGCCGGGGTCTATGTCACGGTCCGGCCCCGGCGGAAATATCCCTACGGCACCCTCGCCTGTCACATCCTGGGTTACCTCAAGCAGTGGGAGAAGGGCGACATTCCTGCAGAGGCCAAGGAAAGATACAACCATTACCTTGGGGACGCGGTGGGGTGTGCCGGCATTGAAGCCACCATGGACAACTACCTGCGGGGATCACCCGGGCGGCGTATCCTGCGGAAAAACGAAAAGGGCCGTATCCTCGGTGAAGTAATGGACGAACGCGTGGCACCGGATCAGGGCAGCCAGGTCATGCTGACCATCGATGCCCGGACGCAGTTTCTCGTCGAGAACGTCTTGCGCAAGGCCGGCCGGGTGGCCGCAGTGGTAATGGATGTCAACACCGGGGAAATCCTCTCGATGGCCTCCGTGCCGAACTACAACCCGAATGAGTTTATTCCCAGTATCGATGCAGGGAAATGGGAGAGTTACAAGGCGAACAAGGCCTATCCGTTGATCAACAGGGCCATTTCCAGTTTTACTCCCGGTTCCATCTTCAAGCTCCCCACCGCGGTAGCAGCCTGCATGCACGGCAAGGGTGATTTCACCCACAGGTGCGTGGGGCATCTTCGCTACGGACGGACAGGCAGGCTGAAGATCCGGTGCTGGAAAACCGTGGGACACGGTTCCCTGGTCCTGGCCAACGCCATTCAGCGCTCGTGCAATCCCTACTTCATGCAGCTCTCCAACGAGATGGGTGACGCCAGGATGGCCGATAGCTTCGCTCTGCTCAACCTGGGCCTTCCCACCGGCATCAAACTACCGGCCGAGGATCAGGGGATCATTCCGGGTAGTGCCTGGTGGCGCCGGGAACTCCATCCCGGGGAATCGATGACCCCCGCGCGGATGGCCATGCTCGCCATCGGACAGGACGAATGCGAAGCCACCCCCCTGCAGATGGCAGCCCTCGTCGCCTGCATCGCCAATGGAGGCAAATACTATCGTCCCCGTCTCATAAAAAGGGTGGTGGATCCCAAGGAAGGCGTACAGGTCAGTGACATTCCCGAACTCAAGGTCGACCTCATCGCGGAGGGGATGAACCGCGATCAGTTTGAGAACATCCGCCTCGGTATGTGGAAGGCGGCCAACGAACTGGGGGGAACCGCCCGGCGCGCCTCTCCCCGGGACGTTGAGATTGGGGCCAAGACCGGAACGGCCCAGACTACCGACTTTGGCAAGAAATCCCATAATGCATGGACTGTCGCCTTCGGCCCCTTCGATCAACCCAGGTATGCCATCGCGGTGGTGGTGCAAAACGGGAAGTCCGGTGGGAAAGTAGCCGGTCCCCTCGTTCGCCTTATTTTCCGTGGCCTCTTTGCCGCCGAAAATGGTCTCAAACTCCCACTGCGCCGGATGGGGGAAGTAGCAGGCAATTCTGAACCCATCGAGGAAATAGCCCTTCCTGAAGGAGATCTTCTGACCCTCGCTATTGACGAAGAGGGCGAAACAGGCGAGGAAGCAGCGGAGGCGCAGCTTCCGGGGACACCCGTCCGGGTGCGGCCCCGCGCAATCCCCCTCCCTTCCATCACGCCCGACGCAGACTCGGGAACCTCTCCGAACCGGCAAAACCGACCCTGATCGAACTGATGATCATGGGTGCATTCACCGGTTCAAAGACAACCATCAAATCATTTCCAGACCATGTTAAAGAGACTCAGGCAGGCCCTCCGAATCGGGAACATCGATGCGCGGAAGGGCAACACTATTGTCATCAATGCTGAAAAACTTGAACGCCGGGTGGCCCTGCTCGAAGACGGAGTTCTTGAAGAATTCGAGATCGAACGCGAAGGCGATGACAACATCGTGGGAAGCATTTTTAAGGGGCGGATCAAGAACATCGAACAGGGCCTGAAGGCCATGTTCGTGGACATCGGCATGGAAAAGAATGCCTTTCTCCACTTCTGGGATGCCATTCCAGCGGCCCTCGACAACGGCCTTGAGGAAATTCACCGGCAGGGACGCTCCAAGAAGAAGGGCCGCCCAAAGAAAATTACTTCCAAGGACATCCCGAACCTCTACCCGGTGGGATCGGAACTGGTGATCCAGGTTTCCAAGGGTCCCATCGGAAACAAGGGACCACGGGTCACCACCAACGTTTCCCTTCCCGGCCGTTACCTGGTTCTTACTCCTTTTGCCGACCAGTTCGGCATCTCTCGCAAGATCGAGGACCCCCAGGAGCGCACCCGTCTCCGCCGCATCATGCAGCGCATGGCTGTTCCGGAAGGGATGGGAATCATCATGCGGACGGTGGCCATTGGAAAACGGGCTCGTCACTTCATCCGCGACCTGGCCATGCTCCTTGAACAATGGGAAGAGGTGGAGGAGATCCGGGACGACAACCCGGCTCCGGTCTGCATCTTCGAGGAGCCGAAACTCATTGAACGGACCGCGCGTGATTTCCTGACCGAGGAAATCGACCAGGTCGTGTGCGATGACCAGGAAACTACCGAGGAGATCAAGAAGATCGCGGAAAAGATTTCGCGCCGTGCAAAGCGCCAGGTTCACCATCTGCAGACCCAGCAACCGCTCTTCGATCACCTCGGA
>DMYM01000094.1 GCA_003483645.1 Verrucomicrobiales bacterium | reverse complement strand
AAGCCATCGGCCTTCGTGTCCATCATGCAGGGATGCAACATGCGCTGCAGCTTCTGCATCGTGCCCGACACGAGGGGGCGGGAGCGCGGGCGCCCCATTGCGGATGTGGTGGAAGAGGTGAGACAGTTGGCGGAGCAGGGCACCAAGGAAGTGACTCTCCTGGGCCAGATCGTGAACCTCTACGGGCGTACCGAATTCGGGAAAATCGAGGGCAAGTCACCCTTCGTGCAGCTTCTCGAGGCAGTTCATGAGGTGGAGGGGATCAAGCGCATTCGTTTCACTTCGCCTCATCCCATCGGCTATCGCGACGATCTGGTGGCGGCCTTCACTTATCTTCCCAAGCTTTGTTCGCATATTCACTTTCCCATGCAGAGCGGAAGCGATCGCATCCTCAGGGCGATGCGGCGCCCCTACAGGAATGAGCAATTCATCGAGATCTGCGAGAAGATGAAGGCGGCGCGAACCGACATGGCCATCACCACCGACATCATCGTCGGGTTCCCGACCGAAACGGAAGAGGACTTCCAGGCTACGGTCGATTGCATGAAACGTCTGCAGTTCGACAACAGCTTCATCTTCCGTTACTCCAAGCGGAAGAACACCCCTGCGGCCGAGATGGACGGGCAACTCCCGGAGCGGTTGAAGGAAGAGCGGAACCAGGAACTGTTGCGTATCCAGGGTGAGATCGCGGTCCACAAGAATGCGGCCCTTATCGGTACGCGCCAGGAGATCCTCTGTTCGGGCCCCAGCAAGACCAACAAGAAGCGCCTGAGCGGGCGCACCACGCAAAACAAGATCGTCGTTTTCAACGGCGACCGGGAGCGCCTGACAGGGGGTATATTCGAGGTGGAAATCGAGGATTCCACCGGCTTTACCCTCTTTGGGAAAGCGGTAGCGGGGGGCTAGCGGAACATGTTCCGGATTCAAAATCCAGTTCCAGGCTCGGGTGGAGCTGTGGTTTGGGTAGAATTCCGGCCTTTGCCCTTTACCTGCCCCCGGTGCTGGCGTAGCTAGCGCGCACGGAAATGGGTCCGCATCCCTACGAAAGTATTCCCCTCAGTGTTGCGGGCTACGCCATGGCGGCCTATCTCCTGGGTGCTCACGGCCTGATGGCCTGGAAGGCGAAGGTCTGCAAGGAGTGGCTCATCAAGCTGCCGCGCCACCACACCGCCGGAATCTACACTCTGGCGGTGGGCATGTCCTGGTTCTGGCTTCTCATTGCCCCGGATGACATGGGTTTGCTGTCCTTCCTGAGCATGGACATCGGGGAGTTCAACGCGGTGAAACCGTGGCTGCGCCTTTTCGTCCCCATCGCCTTCCTGGGGATGGTTCTTTATGTGAAGGAGTTTCTTTTCGTGCGCGCCCTGGGAGTGCTGGCCCTGATGGTGACCGGGCCGCTGTTGGCGGCTTCCTTCAACAAGGATCCGGCCACGCGTCTGCTGGTCCCGATCTTCTCCTATCTCCTGCTCACCAAGGGGCTCTTCTGGGTGGGGATGCCCTATACCTTCCGCGACCTGGCAACCTGGGCGACGGCCAGCGACAAGCGCTGGCGTATCTTGGCCTTCAGCGGACTGGGTTACGGAGCGCTTACCCTGCTATGCGCCGTGCTCTTCTGGGGTGGGCATTAGCCCTCCGGGCCGGGAAGGGCTTCCTCGGCCGGATGCCGGGGCCCGGGTTGGGATTTGGCGAGTCCCGAGATCACCTCCCGGGCGCGGTGCCGGGCCGCGAAGAAGTAGGTGATGAAGACGGTGGCGATGGCCGGAATGAAAGCGATGAGGGTGGAGACCCCGCCCACCCGCACGATAACATGAGAGGTTTCAATGATGGGCGGACCGATGGGGAGGATAATCAGAGCGACAGTGGCAAGGAGCAGGAGATCCGAGATCATGGTGGCGAGCCCCCAGGCCGTCAGGCAGGTGAGGGGCAGGGAACGTCCCTGCGCCCCCTCACGCCACCCGAATTTCCAGCCAATCGGGATGGAGGAGAGTGCTGCCCCGAAGAGTCCGGTGGCCGCCATGAATTCTCCGGTAACGAACCCCAGGGGCAGGAATTTCCCTGCCATGATTACCCCGTCTTACCATCGATACGGCAGAATCCCATTTCTCTTCCTGACGCAATTAGAATAGTTCTAATTATTTCTTGCGAACTGGTTTCGCCCACGTAGCTTCCGGGCATGGTGAGCAACGACGGTGAAGCACTACCGACTGCGGCGAAGGAGATCCCTCCCGAGCTACAGGGGCTTCGGATGACGAAGCAGCGGTGGAGGGTTTACAGTATCCTTCTCCACAAGCGGGACCATCCCACTGCCAACGAGGTCTTTCGGCGGGTTCAGGCAGGCATGCCCACCATCTCCCTGGCCACGGTCTACAACTGCCTGGATGCCCTCGTGGACCACGGGCTGATCACTCGGGTAAACTTCGACCGTGAGCCATCTCGCTTCTGCGTGAATCTGTCACCCCATGTCCACTTCCAGGACAAGAAGACAGGAGTGATTCACGACCTTTCATTCAAGGATGGCTGCCAGATTACCGATGTCCTCGACCTGCCGAATGGCGTTGAGGTGAGCGAGCTGGAGCTCACAATCCGCGGATTCCTCCCCAAAGGTTCCTGACTCTCATCCTGCTCCTATCCCTGCCCAGTTTAAGATGAGTCTGGTTATCACAAATCTCCACGCCGCCATTGACGGCAACGATATTCTCAAGGGCCTGAGCCTCGAAGTTCCCCCCGGCGAAGTACACGCCATCATGGGACCGAACGGGTCTGGCAAGTCCACCCTCGCCAAGGTCATCGCCGGCCATGAGGACTACGAGGTGACGGGGGGGTCGGTTACCATGAACGGGCAGGATCTCTTCAAACTTGAGATCGACGAGCGGAGCCGGGCCGGGCTTTTTCTGGCTTTCCAGTACCCTGCGGAAGTCCCGGGGGTTACCATGGCAAATTTCATCCGCGCCGCCCGCCAGGCGCGTCTTCCGGAGGGCGAGGAGATTGATGCGGTGGCCTACTACAAGGAACTCTACGAGAAGATGGACCAACTGGAAATCGATCGGCGGTTCACCTCGCGTTCGGTTAACGAAGGTTTTTCGGGTGGCGAAAAAAAACGCAACGAAGTGCTGCAGATGATGATGCTGGAGCCGGTCTATTGCGTGATGGACGAGACCGACTCCGGTCTCGACATCGATGCCCTGAAGGTGGTGGCGAGCGGGGTGAACTCAATGCGTTCGCCGGAGCGCGGTTTCCTGATCATCACGCACTATCAGCGCCTGCTCGACTATATTGAACCGGATTACGTGCACGTACTGGCGGACGGCCAGATCGTGCGCAGTGGCAGCAAGGAGCTGGCTCTCGAACTGGAGCAGAAGGGCTACGATTTCCTGAAGGAGGAAGTGCCGGTGGCGGGATAAAGCTGGGAATGAAGGGAGTAGAACATGAGTGAAGCAGTCTTGGATTCCGGAACACAGGCGGCGATTGATATCGACCAGAGCAA
>DMYM01000539.1 GCA_003483645.1 Verrucomicrobiales bacterium | reverse complement strand
TGGAAGGCAGGACACCTTCTCACCATAGATTACGGAGGAGCTGCCGACGAAATTTATCACCGCAAACCCGCCGGAACCATCCGTGGCCACTACCATCATGAGCGTGTCACGGGCACGAATCTCTATCGACTCCCCGGGAGGCAGAATCTCACCGCTGACGTCAATTTTGACGACCTCGCCCGCTGGGGAGAAGAACTCGGCCTCCACGATCACCGCCTCGTCACCCAACGTAAATATTGCAGTCCGTTTCTGGGAAAATCGTCTTTCCTTGCCGAGCGCTTCCTTACCAACCTTCACGGGGCCGGGCAGGCCTTCAAGGTTCTCGTCCAGGAGCGCGGCTGACTGAACACTGTATCCCGGGGCCCCGGTAGTTTACACTGCACACATGGCCCGCCTCTTCTGCGCCTATCTCCTGCTCAGTCTCGCCGCCCCTGCCTTTGAGTTGCCCCGGGACTCCTCGCAGGTCGTGGTAGGGATCACCAAATCCTGGCAGAGCTCCCACCTCACGGTGTCCCTCTATGAGAAGAACGGAATGGGCATCTGGCACAAGGTGGACGGACCCTGGGGCGGACGTTGTGCAAAAAAGGGCCTGGCCTGGGGCCGAGGTCTCCACCCCCTCCCAGCCAAGGCCTCACGGAAGGCCGAGGGCGATTGGCGGACACCTGCCGGAGTCTTCCGTATCGGCGGGACCTGGGGCTACCACAAGTCCATCAAAAAGCATCCCAAACTACCCTACCGCCAGGTTACCACCCGTGACCTCTGGGTCGAGGACCCCTCCTCGCCGCACTATAACCGCCACCTCGTCCTCAAACACGAACCCCGGGAGAACTGGGAAATAAGGGCTCAGATGCGGCAGGGTGATTACCCTCACTCCCTTAAGCTCTTCATTGCCCATAACGCCCTGCCTAAGCCAATCCCCGGAGCGGGTTCTTCCATTTTCTTCCATATCTGGCGTGGGGACGGAGCCAAACCCACCTCGGGCTGCACAACCATGCCCGAAGCCCATCTCCGCACCCTCATCGCCAGAATCGATCCCGGCCGGAATCCGCTCTACGTCCTGCTGCCCAAGCCTGATTACGACCGGCTTCGGGGCCCTTGGCGACTCCCCTGAAAACCCTGACAGACAGGCCCTCATAACGATTAACTCCTTGACCGGACCTGCCCGCGCAACTATCTCCGGCGCCCCGCCCGTCATGGTGAAGACGGACGATCCCGAACCATCCCAAGCTCCCATGGCCACTACCGAAGTCATTCTGCGCGAGAAGATCACTGGACTGGGCGCCGAAGCCGATGTCGTCAAGGTGAAGGCAGGCTACGCCCGCAACCACCTCATCCCCACCGGAAAGGCTTACGAAGCCACCAAGGGCAATTTGCGGAATCTTGAGTCCCTGCAAACCAAGCGTACACAACGCGAGGCCGAAGAAATTGGAAACGCCCGGGACCTCGTCGGCTAAATCAGCCGACTCCGGCCCAAGTTCACCCTCGAGACCGGACAAGGCGGCAAGGCCTTCGGGTCCATCACCAGCATGGACATTCACAAGGCGCTTGAGGAGAAGGGTGTCGAAATCGAACGCACGGCCATCAAACTGGACAAACCCCTCAAGCGTTCCGGCAAGAGTGAGGTGGAAATCAAGCTCCATGCAGATGTGACCGCTACGCTCACCGTAACCGTCGAGACCGAAGAGAAGGCCGCGCCGAAAACGAAGGAAGACGCACCACCCGCAAGCGAGGCCTGACCAGCCCCATCGCTGCATCGGGAATGAATCCGGATTCGCGCTGCTGAGGCAGCTGAGATAGCCCTCGGCCACTTTGGTTCGCAGTCCTCAAGCGACCTGCTCACCCGGGCCTAACTATTACCGCAGTTCTCCCCCGGGTTCTCCACACCGGGCGAGGCTGAAGGGGGGGCTTCCTCCCCTGTAATTAAAGAGGGAAAGGCACGGCCGAACCGTGATCCACATTATTTAGGATGTACTAATTAAATGTTGCACCCGGTTAGATTCGATCGATCCTGCAGGGAGTAGTTCTTTCTCCCCCATGGCCACCGAGACTTCCCAGAAGAAGGACCAGGATTCACCCCGCCTGCAAGTCGTGCAACCCGGGGATGACGGAGCGGCCCGTGCCCTCCCCAACGCCACTGGTCCGGAGAAGAGCATCCTCAGTTCCATGATGCAGCAGCCCACCGAATACATCGGGGCCGCTGTTGAAGAACACCTCACTCCCGGCCACTTTTACATCCCGGCCCACGGCACTCTCTACCAGGTCCTGCTCGAACTCTACGACAATGGCCAACCGATCGAACTGGTATCCCTCACGCAACTGCTCAAGGACCGCAATCTCCTGGAGAACCTGGGGGGAGCCGCCGAACTAACCACCATCTATACCTACGCCCCCACTGCCGCTCACTTCGAGCACCACCTGGGCATCGTCAAGTCGAAGCACATCCTCCGCTCGGTGATCTCCTCCTGCACCGAATCGATCAGTAAGGCCTACGATGATCCGGAAGACGTTCAGGCCTTCCTGGATACCGTTGAAGCAAAGGTCTTCGCGATCAAGGAAGACTCCGAGGTCCAGGGCGAGATCAAGGTGGGAGATCTCATCGAGGGGGTGATCGAAGTCCTCCAGCAATTCATGCACAATGAGCGCCCTCTCGAGGGCGTGCCCACCAAATACACCAAGCTCGATGAAATGAGCAAGGGCCTGAAACCCGGGGAGATGTTCATCATCGCGGCTCGACCCTCGATGGGAAAGACCTCCCTGATGATGAACATCGTCGAGCACGTGGCTATCGACCAGGAGATCCCTACTCTGGTGTTCTCCTGCGAGATGAGCGCACAACAGATCGTGCAGCGACTCCTCTTCTCGCGGGCGCGCTACAGCATGGCCAACCTCCGACCCGGTCTCCAGCCGACCAAGGAGGAACTCTCCAACATCCTGAAGGCGTCAAAACACCTCAAGTCAGCACCGCTCTTCATAGACGACACCCCTGCCATCCTCATCGGAGATGTCCGGGCCAAGGCGCGCCGGAAGAAGCGCGACTCTGACATCGGTCTGATCGCAGTTGACTACCTGCAACTCATGCGCTCGCAATCCCGCCAGGCCGAAGGCTCGCGCGAACGGGAAATCGCGGAAATATCGGCCGGCCTGAAGGCCCTTGCAAAGGAACTGAATGTTCCGGTCATCGTCCTGGCCCAACTGAACCGGGGACCAGAGCAGCGCGGCGGGGCACCGCGGATGTCCGACCTTCGTGAATCGGGTTCCCTTGAGCAGGACGCCGACCTCATCGGCCTCCTCTACCGCCAGGAATACTATAACGATCCCACCACCGACGGTGATGAGTCCGATCAGGATCGCGAGGCCAGTCAGGGAAAGGCCGAGCTCATTATCGCCAAGAACCGTAACGGCCCGACCGGCAACATCGAACTAACCTTCCTCAAGGAGCTTATGCGCTTTGAAACCCGGGCTCCCGAGCCTCATAATTGAGCTTGGAAAAACAGCAGCGGAATCGCACGGGCTTCAACTGGAGTCCTCCCGGAAATCCGGATCGGGTCGGCTGGTACCTAAAACGCATTTAAATGTCGCTGAATGTCCTGATTGGCAGGATAATTCTCTGCCACAGGGGATCGATGCGATTTCAAAGGCCATTCCCTGCTGAAAAAGAACGTGCCCCTCCTTCGTTACTACGCCATCAAAACGCCCTGCCAGGTTCTTGTCGCCGCGTTGCTTTCTACAATGGCACAGGCTGCCAGCCCACCGGATATCGCCTATTTTGAGAAGCATATCCGCCCTCTGCTAGTCCAGCACTGCTACGAATGCCACTCGGTTGACTCCAAGAAGCTGAAAGGTGGCCTCCGACTGGATTACCGCAAGGGGGTGCTGAAAGGTGGTGATTCCGGTCCATCCGTCATTCCCGGCCGGGTCGGCAAGAGCCTCCTCATCCAAGCGATCCGGCACTCGGACCCGGACCTGAAAATGCCGCCAAAGAAAAAACTCAAGCCCGAACAAATAGAGGCCCTGGAAAAATGGGTCGCCATGGGCGCACCCGACCCGCGCAGCTCCGCGGAAAACTCAACCGAGCAGAAGCAACTCAACCTTGAAGCCGCAAAGCAATTCTGGGCCTTCCTTCCTGTCACTAAAAAAGCTCCTCCCGAGGTCAGGGACCCCAACTGGCCACATTCCGACATCGATTGCTTCATCCTTTCCGCTCAGGAGAAAAAAGGCATTAACCCTGTCAATGATGCCGATGAAACCACCCTGCTGCGACGCATCTATTTTGACCTCATTGGCCTGCCGCCAACACCCGGACAGGCTGAAGCCTTCAACAAGGCCGCTGCAACCAACCGGCAGGAAGCCATTGCCGGCCTGTTGGATGAACTGCTAGCCAGTCCTGACTTCGGCGTGAGGTGGGCAAGGCACTGGCTGGACATCGCTCGTTACTCCGAGTCAACCGGCGGCGGGCGCACCCTGCTCTTCGGTGAGGCGTGGCGATATCGCGACTATGTGGTTGATTCCTTCAACTCCGACAAACCCTATGACCGGTTCGTGCGCGAACAGATCGCCGGCGACCTCCTGCAGGGAGGAACCCTTGAGGAAAGACAGGAAGCACTCATCGCCACGGCATTCCTCCTGATTGGACCTACCAATTACGAGTTGCAGGACAAGACCGTCCTGGAAATGGACATTATTGACGAACAACTCGACACCATGGGCAAGGCTTTCCTGGGGTTAGCCATCGGATGCGCACGCTGTCACGACCACAAGTTTGACCCGATCAGCACAGCCGATTACTACGGGATGGCCGGTATCCTCAAGGGAACCAAGGTCGTCGTCCACAGCAACGTGTCCACCTGGAACAAACGGGCACTTCCGGTATCCCCCGAAGAGGAGAAACTCGCCAAGAAGCAGGCAGCAAGAATCAATGCCTTAAAAAAGGAGATTGCCGCCCTGAAGAAGAAATCGGGGGACAAGAAAAAAACCGCGGTAACAATTGCAAGCCTGCCCGGCATCGTAGTGGATGACCTGCAGGCAACCCTCAAGGGCGAGTGGACACGCTCGACATCAAATGATGGATACGTGGCGGAAAACTACATCCATGACGGCGCCAAGGGAAAGGGAACAAAAGAGGTCGCTTACAAGGTCAGGATCCCAGGCGACGGCAAGTTCGAGGTGCGTGTCTCCTACACGGAAGGAACCAATCGCGCCCGCAAGGTGCCGGTGCTCATCCGCCACGCCGACGGCGAGATCACCAGGCATATTGACCAGACGAAGACCCCGCCGATAGACGGAAGCTTTATCTCGCTGGGAACCTATGATTTCCTCATTGGTGAATGGGAGGCGGTGATCATCTCGAACAAGGGAACCACTGCGCACGTGATCGCCGACGCGGTGCAGTTCCTTCCGGAAGGGGCAACAGCGGTGGCAAAAAAGGACAACGCCAAACCCCCTGTGAAGCAGGACAAGACAAACGCAAAGGACAGGATTAAAAAGCTCGAGGAAGAACTCAAATCCCTGCAGAAGAAACCGGGAACCTCTCCCCAGGTCATTGCCGCAGAGGAGGCAAAGGACACAGGAGACATCCACATTGCCGTGCGCGGCAATGTGCACAATGTGGGGGAAAAGACACCACGGGGCTTTATCCAGGTCCTGCAGAACACTCCCACACCCCAATTTTCACCCACCTCAAGCGGGCGTGCCGAGCTTGCCAACTGGATCGCCAGCCGGAAAAATCCTCTCACCGCCCG
>DMYM01000045.1 GCA_003483645.1 Verrucomicrobiales bacterium | reverse complement strand
GCCGCCCACCTTGCGGTCGAGTCGCCCGGAGATCGCCAGAACAGAGTCACGGATAGCCTCCGCTTCCAGGCGCCGCACGGGCATCCGGTGCACCAGGATGTTGTCGGGGTCGCTCTTATCGAATTCCGGATCGGCGCTCTTGCTGGACTGTCCATAGGTTTGCGTAAGGAGGAGGCGTGCGATAAAGGACTTGGTGGACCATTTGTGCGTGTCCACGAATTCGCGGGCCAGGTAATCCAGTAACCCGGGGTGCGAGGGGCGCTCGCCCAGCCAGCCGAAGTTATCAACGGTTCTTACAAGGCCCTGGCCAAAGAGCTGGTGCCAGATCCGGTTCACCATCACCCGGGCGGTGAGCGGGTTTTTAGGGTCGCTGATTTGCCGGGCCAGCTCCAAGCGGCCGGAAGTGCGGGAATCAATGGGAGTGAGTCCGAAGGCCGTGGGGAGTCCTCGCACGGCGGGATCGAGGAGCCGGGCCGGGCTGCCCCGGTCCATGTTGTATTCGTTCACCCCGTTGCCATCAAGCCAGGCTGCCGCCAGCCGCGACTCCCACATCACGCCCTGGCGGATCTCCTCGAGCTCTTTAAGATAGGCGGCCGCGATCTGGGAGGCCTTGAGCTTTGGCTGCGCCACGATCCAGCGGGCAGCGTGAAGATTTTCCTTCCTGATCACGCCATCGGCCAGGTCTTGCCAGGCTGCCGAGAGCTCGTGGCGGGTCAGGTTGAGGTGTTTCTGTTCAAGGGGAGGAGGTTTGTCGGCTTCCACCACCATGAGGACTTCGAGTGGGCTCCCGCCCTCGGCCCCGAACTCGATGTGTGTGCGTAACCCGGCATAGCGGGAGAGATCGTGACTCACCCAGCGCGGCTGGTCGCTATCGATCTTGGGTTTCTGGATCAGCCGTCCGTGAAGCGGCCCCGTGACCATGATGTGCTGGCCCACCCCGGCATAGACAAAGGCGTGACCGCGAATGAGGTAGTGGAGGCGTCCGCTTTTCAGCTCAAAGGCGGACGTCCGGATCATTTTACCGGAGCGCGAGTGGCTGTTGAAGGAGCCCGAGTCGTTTTCACTGTCGACGATCTTGAGCCCGTTCCAGAAGGGATCACGGCGGGCAGCTCCGTAGCCTGCGATGTGCAGTCCCGGCTCGTCTCCGCCGGAACCGAGCAGGAGGCTGCCTTCAGCGGAAACTCCGGGACCAAAGGAGGGGCCATTCACGATCCAGGGAGCGGCTCCGGGACGGGTGTAATCCGCAACCACCCGCACATTCTGCCCTTCCTGCACCTTGAGGGTGAGCGGCCCTGGTATGCGGAAGGTGGCCTGCTTGTTCAACTCGGCGAAGTGGGGCGCCGCTTCCCTTGCGAAGTTCTTGAGCACCTGTGCGCCCATCTTTTCCCGCAAGGTCTCCAGCTTTCGGGCCTGGGCCCTGTTGATCTCCATCGATTCGTAGCGCACCTGCCGGTAGCTCGAACTAGCCACGAATCCGGAGAGTGCGTAGTAGTCCTTCTGATAGATGGCATCGAACATGTGATCGTGGCAACGTGCGCAGGCCACCGTGAGACCGAGGAAGGTCTTGCTCAGGACGTCAATCTTGTTGTCGGTGCGGTCGCACTCGTCCTGGCGGATGTCGACCGGTGAGTGCACCTCCTCCCCGAGGAACGGCCACCCGGTGCCCAGAATGGACTCGTTGGCGCGGGTCCCGGGGTGCAGGCGGGGCGGGTCGAGGAGGTCGCCCGCGAGATGCTCCATGACAAACTGGTTGTAGGGCACATCGGCATTGAAGGCGCGCACCAGGTAGTCCCGGTAACGCCAGGCATTTGCGATCCCGAAGTCGCTTTCATGGCCACGGGATTCGGCATAGCGGACAAGATCCATCCAATGTCTCGCCCATCGCTCGCCGTAGTGCGACGAGGCCAGGAGAGCCTGCACCGCGGTCCTGTGCCGGTCCTCATTCCTGTCTGCCAGGAAGGCGCGCATGGCGCCAGGCGCCGGAGGCAGACCCGTGATGGCGAAGTTGATGCGGCGGAACCAGTGCCGCTCGCTTGCAGGCGCCGCCGGCTTCATGTCGTTACTCTCCAGCGCGGCGAGGATGAATCTGTCGATCTCATCAGTAGGCCATGCGGTAGCCTCAACGACGGGGGCGGGGGGACTGGTTGGGATCTCCCAGATCCAGGGCAGGCGCTCCTTGTAGTGCTCGAATGCAAATTCAGCCGGGGCTAGGCCCGACAGGAGGATCGCGATCAGGGTGGAGGACAGAAGAGGAACTCGCATGAATTCAACCGTTTGGCAGAGTATCTCCCCTGGGGATTCGACTTACAACGGGAAGTTTTGGTTGGGGCATCGCGTCTTTGGAGGATGAGGGAGGGGGCCCCCGGCAAGACCTGCGACGGAGCTCGCGGAAAGGAGTCTGATGACGCTCAGGGACCAGGTTGTGATTTGTGGTTGGGGGGCTGCCTGCATCCTTTGGTGCGCCGGCTTCAGATGAACTTTCCGGGGTTGAGAATCCCCTTGGGATCGAGGGCCGCCTTGATGGCAGAGTGGGTGGCCACACCCTCCTTGCCGACTGCATCGGCGAACCACCGTTTCTTGGCCAGTCCAACTCCGTGTTCGCCGGTGATGACCCCCCCGTTTCCCAGAATCCAGGTGAAGAGCTGGTCGAGGGCTTCGTCGGCGTGGGCACGCACAGAGGGGTCCTGGTAGTCCTCCACCATCAGGTTGGTATGGATGTTGCCGTCTCCGGCGTGTCCGAAACAGGCGACCGCGATACCGGTTTGCTCCTGTAGCCCGTGGGCGAATTCGACCAGTTCCACCAGCTTCGAGCGGGGCACCACGATATCCTCGTTCAACTTGGTCAGGCCGGTATGCCGCAGGGAATACGAAAAGTCACGGCGCAGCTGCCAGATCGCCTCGCAGGCCTCGTCGTTGGTGTGGTGTTCCACTGTCAGGGCGTCGAAATCCTTTAACAGGGTGGCGAGTTCCTCGCGCTCGTTGTCAACCGCAGCCCGCCTGCCGTCAATCTCCACGATAAGGTGGGCGTCACCTGCGGGCAGGGCGCCGGGTCCGAGGTATTCGCGGGCGGC
>DMYM01000234.1:901-4780 GCA_003483645.1 Verrucomicrobiales bacterium | reverse complement strand
AGGAAGACATCCTTCACTACTGCGTGGCCAACATGCCGGGCGCCTATTCCCGCACAGCCACCCAGGCGCTCAGTAACGTGACCACGCGGTGGATCATGCTCCTGGCGGACAAAGCCCTGCAGGACGCCTGCCGCGCCCAGCCCGAGTTGCTGTCGGGAATCAACTGCACGATGGGCAAGCTCACTTGCAGCCCGGTCGGCGAGGCGCACAGTCTCTCGGCAGTCAATCCCGCTGAGGTTCTGGAGCTACCCTAGAGGACCTTGAGCAGCCTTCTGCGCCTCACGGCCGGAGACCACAGCGTCCTCGCACCAAGTGCAACCCGGCGTTGGTTTCGCTACTGCCGCGGATCCGGTTCCAGCGGAGTGGCCCCGGACCCACCCTTCATGCGAAGATGGGGCCAGATCATGAGAGTGGCCACGAAGATGCAGACCACTCCCGCCCCACCCACCCAACGTGGTCCCAATGTTGCGATCATCGGGAATGCCACAAAGGGCGCAATGACCCCACGCACGCCACAGAAGAAGGTGTGCACACTCATGTATTCGGCGACCTGCTCGGCCTTGGCGAACTTCGTGACCCAGAGACTCCAGGCAATATTGCCCCCGGCCCGGCCAATCCCGTGCAGGGAGATCCCGATGCAGAGAGCCCACACCTCGTGGACGAAGAAATAGAAGAAGATCCCGCCTATGAAAAAGAGATTCAGGATCATGCGCACCGCAAAGAAATTAGCGCGGTCAAATATGATGCCCCATGCCACCACGGTAATGAGAAACATGATCTCGGGAAGGGAACCGGTGATGAATGCGATGGTGAATTCAGTGAGATGATAGCCGTAGTCCGGATTGGAGACATATTCCACAAAGATGGACCAGCAGAGCAGGTTCCCAAACCCCAGGATCATCCAGGAAGTGAGCATGGATCGAAAAATGCAGTCGTTTCTCACGTGTTCGAGGGCGCCAAAAAGCCGGACCTGGTTGGCTCGTTGCAGATGAACCCGTTCCATTGCCAGGACGCACCCGGCCATGAGGCAACAGCAGAGGGAATAAATCAGGAGAATCCAGCGGAAATCATCCAGGTTATTCTCCAGCACCTTGCCGAAGACTGCGGCCACGACGAGTGCGGAGGACTTGCGCACCACGGCGGTGGAGGCAAACAGGCGACCACGGGAACGGTCGGGATAATGCTTCCGGTAGATCTGCGACATGAGCGGGATGCTCAACGTAATGCAGAGCAGTGCCACCACCATGGAGGGCAGGAAGATCTCCATCGTCTTGCCCCCAAGAGCCGCGATCAGGAGCCCGCCTGCTGACATGAACCAGAGCAGCGCCGTTCCCGCATTCACCGATATTCCCGTTCTCCGTACCAGTTGGACCGGGAAAAGACTGAGAAGGAGGCCGCAGCTGGAGGCGGCCACCAGGGTGGCTTTCTGCCACGCCTCCGCATGGAAAACGCGCACCGCGATCAGGACCAGGAAGGTCATCGCCAGCGTCTCCACGCAACCGCCCGGCCAGCCTCGCAGGTTATCGAACAGGAACGTTCGCCTCGCGGGATTTTCAGAGGGAGCGATCGGCATCCGGAAGGGTTCTAGCCGCCCTCAAGGCGCGTGGCGAGCAACCAAAAGAAGAGACCCATCATGAGCAGCGCAGCCGCCGCTTCGGAACGTGCCTCCCATTCAAAGGTCCTGGTGAGCTCATCGGTCAGTTCCCGCACCTGCGCACCATTACTCCTTCGGCTACGGTGAGAAGGAAGACGTCAAATCCCAGAAACCAGGTCATCCTGGCTCGCGCACCACAGAGAGCCCGGGTGTTTAACATGCCCACCCGGGTGTGCAGCGGATTGAACTCCCCGTTACTACCGGGAGGCCCCGCCTTCCGGGGCCGCTCCTTCCGGCAGGCTGGCGCCCTCCGCCGCTTCCACCGCCTCCTTCAGCTCCTGCTCGTCATCACCTGATTCCCCTTTCTCCTTGCTGATGGCCACTGCGATCCATCGGAACTCATAGCTATTCTCGAGGACGACCTTCAACATCATCATGATGGGTACCGCCAGGAACATTCCAACCGGCCCCCAGACCCAACCCCAGAACATCACGGACACAATGACAACCAGGGTCGAGAGCCCGAAGCGGCGTCCCATCATCATGGGTTCCACAAAATTCCCAAGAAAGGCGTTGATCGCGATGTAACCCACACCCACCGCCACCGCGCTGGGCCATCCCATGAGGACCAGGGCAAGGATGGTGGGAGGGATCCCTGCCACGATCGAGCCCATGACGGGAATGTAGTTGAGGGCCCAGGCGAGAATCCCCCACAGGATGAAAAAATCCAGTCCTGCAGCCCAACAAAGGAAGCCGGCAAGAAATCCGGTTGCCAGG
The DNA here is from genome assembly GCA_003483645.1 of Verrucomicrobiales bacterium. Lineage (GTDB taxonomy): Bacteria > Verrucomicrobiota > Verrucomicrobiia > Verrucomicrobiales > Akkermansiaceae > Roseibacillus_B. Next base: position 2,409 of record DMYM01000234.1, on the reverse strand, counting down.
CTCACAATAGTCTTAATGCCCAGAAAACGCTGAATGTCCTTCCCGGCAAAGAGCATGCGCTCAAAATTGGGTCCGCGGGCCTCCCCAATGAGGCTGAGGCGCCTCCCGAACATTCGGGCCTCCATCAGCATGAAGACGGTGCAAAGGACCACAATGAAGGTTGCTCCAAGAAAGGCCGTGACGCGACCAACCACGTTGGTGCCGAGGTCGACGATATCCTCTACCTTGATATTGCTGAGCTGCTGGGTGAGATCCTCGGTTACGTAAGTACGCACGTTCTTCCTGGCTTCCTCCTCAGAGATGTCAGACCACTTGACAATGGTATCGACCGCCCAATCCTCCGCCTGCTTGAGTTTCTGGGTGCTCTGAACCTGGTACTTGCTTTCCCACTTTTCCTGCAGTTCACCGATGAGGGCTACCCCGATCAGAACTACGCCCGCAAGAAAGGCGAAATCTACCAGCACGGTGGTAATCACCGCAAAGAAGCGCGGAACCTTATGTCTCCTGAGCCAGGTTGTGATGGGAAAACTGACTGTTGCGATAAACAACGCCAGAAGCAAGGGCGCAAAGAAGCCGCCTGCCGCCTTCAATCCGGCGATCACGACCACCACGCTGGCCAGGATAAGCAAAGTGCGAATCCCCGCGTCAATTGTTCGTCGTCCAGTCACGTAACCCGTCTACGGAGGCAGCTAGCCAGCCCTCCGGGTCTACCTTAATCCAAATTCGGCCGCACCACAAAGAATTCATTTTGCCAAACCAAACTTTTCAGGGACCTCCCCGAGGTCCTCCGGGGCATCATCCAGGTCGCTCCGGCGACAAATGCAACCCATGCGGAATGAATCTCTCCGGAATGACCCGCCTTCCGCATCCAGCGGCCTGCAGGTAATTCTTGTTCACCCGAAGAGTTTCATCGCAAGTTGCATCGCCTTTCCGTGGGGCATGCTGGCAACCCTGTCCGACATTTTCGAGGCAAAGCTCACGAACTCCTCAAGTGACTGCATCTGATCATGAAAAGCGCGGCCTCCCGCGCTTTTTATCCCCTTGCTTTCGGCCAGACAGTCCTGGAGCAGGTCGAGGGCAGGATCAATTTCGTGCCGTTTCCGCTCCTGCACGATCCTCCGGAAGATTTCCCAGACATCCAATTCGGCCTCAAAGTATTCCTTGCGATCACCCTTTCGAGTCACAATGCGGACCAAGCCCCAGCTCACCAGTTCCTTGAGATTAGTGTGGCCGTTTCCCCGGCTGATGGCCAATTCCGCCATCACCTCATCCGTGCTCATAGGCTCCGGGGTTGTCATCAGGAGAGCATGTATCTGCGCCATGGTCCGGTTAATACCCCACTGCGTGCCCATCACCCCCCACTGCTCCACAAAACGCTCGCGGGTGTCTTTGAGTTTTGCCTCCTCCACTTTCATCTATTTCTGAAATTATAGAAACTTCAGATTAGGTCAAGCGCAATGGGAGAAAAAGTTCCATCACCCCACCCGGCAACCGGGTCTCAATCCCCC